>JBBSHP010000614.1:0-3944 GCA_038232555.1 Bryobacterales bacterium | reverse complement strand
TGATCGAGTGTAGAGGCTGGAAACCGCTTCAGAAGCAGTGGCGTTATGTCATGTTCCCAGGCAGTGTCAATGATGGCTTCGTGGGTAAGCACCGAGTACGCCCCCAGCTGGGGCGCGACCAACAGTACGGACAGAGCCGCGGGGAAAAGGCGGGCAGTCCACCGCCGCCAAGCTACATTCATCATCTTATTCCATGATGATCGCAGCCGGGCTGAGTTACAACTGCCCGCACCAGAATGGAAGGGCCTAAGGCAAACCGCCTACCAACGATCGCCTCGATAGCCGTACCCGTAGCCACGGCCGTAATCCCTGCGATAGGGACGAGCGTAAACTGGGGGAGCCCAGTAACCTGCCCGCCACAAACGGCGCGGCCCGCCACCGTACCAGTAACCCGGTACCCAGGAGTAGCCGGGACCCGGATAAGGCGGCTCGTACGCGATTACCGGCGGAGCATAGTAGGCAGGGTATGCCGGCGCGTAGTAGCGGGGTGCATAATAGCGCGGTCCGTACCCGCCGACGCCAATTCCGATGGAGAAATGAGACCTCGCAAACGCAGAACTGGTCCCGACCAAAAATAAGAGCACCAACAGTTTTGATTTCAATGTGTATCCTCCTTCGGCGCTTCCTATGCAAGCGATTTGCCATACAGAGATGGTTGAAAACACGGGCTTGCCCCGGACCGCTGGTGGCTTTCGCGCAGGCCTGCTGGTGGTTTTAGGCCAGCCCTAGCGGGTCATTTTCGTGTACCATCGTTTTAAAGTTATGCCGATTAAAGTTATGCCGAAATCTCTGCTCCTGTTCTTCGTTTACGCGACTCTCGGCCTGGGCGCCGATGGACCGTTGTTACTCCAGAAACCCACTGTCAACAAAACCCACGTAGTTTTCTCGTACGCCGGCGACCTATGGAGTGTTCCACGGGAGGGGGGCCAGGCGGTACGGCTCACAGCGGGGGCAGGTATGGAGACGAGTCCGATCTTCTCACCCGATGGGACGCTGATCGCCTTCCAGGGTGAATACGACGGCAACACGGATGTTTACCTCATGGCAGCTTCCGGGGGCCCGCCCAAGCGGCTCACCTACCATCCTGGACAGGATGTGCCCGTCGGTTGGACGCGCGATGGCAAGCAGGTGCTGTTCCGATCGGACCGCAAGAGTTACTCTGCGCCCTCACGCCTGTTTACGGTTTCTGTGAACGGCGGCTTCCCCTCTGAGATCGATCTGCCCGCAGCCGAATTCGGCGATTTCTCACCCGACGGCCGCAAACTGGCGTACATGCCCCTGGCGCCCGCCACGGTGTCCTGGAAGCGTTATCGCGGAGGACGTACCACGCCGATTTGGATCGCCAACCTGGCCGACGCCTCCATCCAGAAACTGCCGCGCGAAAACTCGAACGACTTCAACCCCATGTGGGTGGGCAACAGCATTTACTTCTTATCCGATCGAAACGGCCCGGTGACTCTGTTCGGGTATGACACTGCGTCGAAGGCTGTTTCGCAAGTGATCCCTAGCGAGGGTTACGATCTGAAAGCCGCTTCGGCTGGACCGGACTCGATCGTTTATGAACAGTTCGGCGACATTCATCTGTTCGATCTCAAATCACACCAGCAGCGCCGCGTCGACATTCGGGTTTCCGGTGATATCCCGCAGGTTCGCCCGACCTTTCTCAAAGTCGCGGACAAAATCGTCGACGCCCGCCTTTCTCCGTCGGGATTGCGGGCCGTGTTTGAAGCTCACGGGGAGATCCTGACGGTGCCTGCCGAAAAAGGCGACGTGCGCGTTTTGACTAACACCCCCGGCGTAAGCGAGCGGTCCCCAGCCTGGTCGCCGGACGGCTTGCGTATTGCGTACTTCTCGGACGAATCAGGCGAGTATCAACTGCATCTGCGCGGGCAGAACGGCATGGGCACCGTGCAAAAGATCGACTTGGGCAAGCCGGCGTTTTATTATCAGCCGACGTGGTCGCCCGACAGCAAAAATATCGCTTACCGCGACAGTAATCTCCAGCTTTGGTACGTCCCGGTCGGCAACGGGCGTCCGGTGAAGATCGACCAGGATACTTACGACACGCCGTTCCGCGAGCTAAATCCGGCCTGGGCGCCGGATAGCAAGTGGATCGCGTATACAAAACTGTTGAAGAATCACCTTCGGGCGCTGTTCGTCTACTCGCTCCAGACCGGCAAGGCGAGTCAAATCTCGGACGGGATGAGCGATGCCGAGTACGCTAGCTTCGACAAGAATGGAAAGTATCTGTATTTCACAGCCAGCACGAATCTAGGTTTGACGACGGCATGGCTGGACATGTCGAGCGACGAGCACCCGGTGTCACGCAGCGTCTATATGGCGGTGCTGAACAAGGATGAAGCGTCGCCGCTCGCTCCCGAGAGCGATGAAGAGAGCAGCAAGGCCGCCACTCCCCCACCGGCGGACAAGAAGGTGCTCGCGGAAGGCGCCGGAGTTCAGCAACCAGGGAGCGAGGAGAAGCCGGAGGGGGCTGCGGCGAGTAAGCCGGGGGAAGAACCGTCCGCTGTGAAGGGGAAAGCGGTGGTGGTCAAGATCGACTTGGAGAACATCGGTCAGCGCATCATCGCACTGCCGATTCCCGACCGCGACTATGAAGGCATGCTAGCGGGGAAGACGGGCATTCTGTTCCTGCTCGAAAGAGTTCGGAATGCGGCAGCGCCGCCAGGGATGGGCGGAGCGACGGTTTACAAGTTCGACCTGAAGACCCGCAAAACCGACAAGCTGCTGGACGGCGTGGGAGCTTTCGACGTGTCGTTTAACAGCGAGAAGATGCTGTACCGGCAGGGCAAAAACTGGATCATTGCGAGCACCACAACGCCTCTGAAGCCGGGAGAAGGAGTGCTCAAGCTGGACAACGCGGAAGTTCGCGTCGATCCCCGCGAGGACTGGAAGCAGATGTACCGGGAAGTCTGGCGTATCGAGCGGGACTTTTTCTACGACCCGAGCCTGCATGGAGTGAACCTGGCAGACGCTCAGAAAAAATATGAGAAGTACCTCGACAATCTATCGAGCCGGGCCGATCTCAATTACCTCTTCCAGGACATGCTGGGCGAGCTTTCGGTGGGCCACCTGCGCGCCGGTGGTGGGACCTTGCCGGATGTGAAACGTCTGCAGGGCGGCCTGTTGGGCGCGGACTACCGGATCGAGAATGGCCGCTACCGCTTCGCCAAAATCTATGATGGCGAGAACTGGAACCCGCACCTCAAGGCTCCGCTCACTCAGCCGGGGGTAAACGTCAAACAGGGCGACTACCTGCTGGCGGTGAATGGCCGCGATCTTCCGGGCTCCGACAATATCTACAGCTATTTCGAAGAGACGGCAGGTCGGTCGGTGGTGCTCAAGCTGAGCCCTAATGCGGACGGTCGCGAGGCCCGCGAGGTCACGGTGGTTCCGGTGCCGAACGAATTTGCGTTGCGCAATCTGGCCTGGATCGAAGAGAACCGGCGCAAGGTGGACAAGCTGAGCGGAGGCCGCCTGGCTTACGTCTACATGCCGAATACCGGTGGGGGCGGATTCACAAACTTCAATCGATACTACTTCGCCCAGGTCGGCAAGCAAGGCGCTGTTATCGATGAAAGATTCAACGGCGGCGGGCAAATCGCCGACTATGTGATCGACAATCTGAAACGCACCCAGACCAATTTTTTTATGACCCGGGCTGGTGAACCGTTCACCACGCCGCAGAATGCGATCTTCGGCCCCAAAGCTATGATCATCAATGAATACGCTGGTTCGGGCGGTGATGCGATGCCGTGGCTTTTCCGTGATCAACACGTGGGAGTGCTAATTGGTAAACGAACCTGGGGAGGACTGGTCGGCATCTTCGGATTTCCGCAATTGATGGACGGAGGGGTTGTGACCGCACCCAATCTGGCCTTCTACAATCTGAAAGGGGAATGGGATGTGGAGAATCGCGGGGTGGC
>JBBSHP010000613.1:0-3945 GCA_038232555.1 Bryobacterales bacterium | reverse complement strand
TCTACAACACCAGCATCACTCTCGACGCTCACTTGGAGATCTGAATCTTCACCAGGTCCGCATCAAACCCCGCAAACTCTTCCAGAATCGAATTTCCCTTGTACTCGATCTCCTGGTGAATGCCGATTTTGGAGGTGTAATATGCATGCGCGGTCCGGCCTTTCAGCCTGTGAAAGAATAGCTCTTCCGGCTTCTTAGGATGGTCTTCATGGCGGGCCATCCTGCTCACGACTGCAACGCGCTGCTCGGGTGTCGCATCCAGGAAGGGCACCTTGTGCATCTTTTGACAGATAGTGTCAACCACCTTGAGGCCATCGCGCCACTCGTGTCTGGGCGTGTCGTCGAAGGATTCAGCTAAGTCTTTGTCAATAACCTGAACCACTCCCGCGGCTCTGGCGCCCGGAGAATGGTCGTCAGTCGGTATGATGATTTCGGCGAGTTCGTCCACCATCCGGAATTCTTTAAGCGTGAAGAAGAGGTTCGCTTTGGCAGCCAGCGGAACGGCGGTTACGGGAACGACAGCTACTGCACCGGCCATTCGCAGTACGTCCCGCCGGGAATGTCCGTCCATCATAGATTTCCTTTTTGTAGTTCACTAGCCAGGTGATCGCAGGACCGCCAGCACAAGGCCATGATCGTCCAGGTTGGGTTCTGGCAGGAGGCACTGACGTGGCTGCTCCCATCCACCACAAAGAGGTTCCGGACATCGTGGCTCTGCTGGAATTGGTTGAGCACGGACGTCTTCGGGTCAGTCCCCATCCGGGCCGTCCCGAGTTCGTGAATCGACCAGCCCTCTGTCAGCACTTCCCGATGAACGGACACCACTTCTATGCCCGAATCTTCAAACATCTCGCGCGCGGTCACCGCCATGTCGGCCGCCATCTTGTGTTCATTCTCTCCGAATTCGTATTGAAACCGAAGAACCGGGATGCCCCATTTGTCCTTGACCTGTGGGTCGATGCTCACCTGGTTCTCATAGCGGGCCAACACTTCGCCGAAAGCGCCCATCTCTATGTACGCGCCCGCATAATCCCGAACCGCTTTCTTGTATCCCGATCCGAATCCCAGCGCTGAGAAGGCACTGCTTGGGATCATGGTAGTCCCTCTGCTGCACTCAAATCCATAGCCGCGCAGGAAATTCTTCTCTTTGTCCTCAAGGTTGCGGAAGCGGGGGACGTAAAAGCTGCCGGGCTTCCCGTCATCCAGGGTTCGCGGCTTACCTACCAGATCCTTCACCAGTCCCGTAATGCCGGGACCCATCAGGTGCTCGCAGAAATTATGCCCAACATGATCACTGGAGTTTCCGATTCCATTCGGATAGGTCGGCGACTTCGACATCAGCATCAGTCTGGCCGACTCGAGAGTAGAGGCCCCGAGCACCACCGTGCGGGCGCGCGCCTCATACGTGTTGCCCGTCTCAGCATCGATAAACTTCACCCCTCGCGCCTTCCCGCTGTTTGGATCGGTGGTTACCTCATAGACGATTGAATTCGGGCGCAGCGTCAGGTTGCCGGTGTCCATTGCGGGCGCAATCAACCCGGTGGGTGAATCGAACGCCGCGTGTATGTCACAGCCCCCCGCTCGCCGGTCACACGCCCCTCGCCCATAACAACGGCTGCGATATTTGTTGTGCTTCAATCCATCGGTGGTCACACCGGCCCGGTACGGCGTCAGCACGCGGCCCATTTTGGCCAAACCGCCGCGCAGCTTCAGTTCTGCCGCAGTTAATTTCACGGGCCTTTGAAACAGGCTGTCGGGTAAGTAGGGCAGGTTCTCTTTATGACCTGAAATGCCAAGGTACAGGTCCACCTTGTCGTAGTACGGCTGAATGTCGGCGTAGGAAATCGGCCAATCCTCTCCGAATCCATCTCTCGACTTCGCCTTGAAGTCGTAGTCGGAAAGCCGCAGCGCGAGCCGGCCCCAGATGTTGGTTTTTCCGCCCACGCAGCGCGCCCGGACCCATGCGTAGTTGGTGCCGGTGTACGGATGGTCTTTCTCATCCACCACAATGTTCTTGCTGTAATCGGCGCCGCTCCAGCCCTGTACGTAGGACATCACATGAGGGTACTTTGTGCCTTGCGCATAGGGCGGGTTGCGGATGGTGTACTCGTTTTGGGCCAACGGGTGGAATCCCGGAGGCATGTCGCCCCGGCGAGGATGCTCGTACGGCCATTCCATGGACTTCAACTCTTTAGTCGTGTTGAGTTTCTTGCCGGCTTCGAGCAGCAAGACCTTCAGTCCATGCGTCGTCAGAACATGGGCCGCCATGCCGCCCGCAGCTCCGGAACCCACCACCACGGCATCGTAAACAGTTTTCAGATCTATTTCCATGGAGGTCACCGCGGCGGTTTGAGCTTATTATACTGATTGCTTACCGCTATGAGACGCCGTGATCTCTTTAGACTAGCGGCCCTGTTCGGGCCAACTTACCATGCACACGGCGCAAAAGCGCCCGCTATACGCTTTCCGATCCAGCCGCGAGAGCGCCTGGCCGTAGCGTCTTATCCGTTTCGAAAATTCATCGCGGGTTCGCAGCCGCTCACCAGCTTTCCGGCGATGGTGGCTGAACGATATAACGTTCATAATGTCGAGTTGCTCGGCAACCACTTCGTCTCCGTTCAGCCTGCTTACCTGAATGAGTTGCGTAAAGCCGCCGAAAAAGCGGGCGTGCATATTATCAACCTTCCGGTCAGCCCCCGCACGAGTCTTTATGATCCCGATCCGGACAAGCGCTCCACCGCGGTGGCCGACGCCCGGAAGTGGGTAGACACCGCGAGCACGCTCAACTGTCCCAGCATTCGCGTGCACGTTCGAGCCGTAAAGGGCACGGCTCCCGATGTCGCGCTTGGGATTCAAAGCTTGCGCGAGGTCGCGGCCTACGCCGAACAGAAAAACGTGGTCGTTAACTTAGAGAACGACGATCCCAAGAGCGAAGAGGCGTCCTTCATTGTGAAATTAATTGACGGCGTCAAGAGCCCGTACCTGCACGCGCTGCCCGATTTCTGCAACTCGATGCTGATCGGTCCGGAACAGTACAACTACGATTCGGTGCAAGCGATGTTTGCGCGAGCTTACAACATCTGTCATGTAAAGGATTCAGAAGTAGAAGCGGGCAAGATATATCGTGTGGATGTGGATCGTACCTTTGCAATTGCCAAAGCAGCAGGCTATCGCGGCTATTTCTCGATGGAGTGGGAAGGCGAGGGCAGCCCCTACGAAGGCACCCGGAAATTGATCGACATGAGCTTGCGAAACTTACAAGGATAACAACGATGGCTGAAAATCGCGTTTCCAGGCGGTACTTCTTTTATGGCACTCTGCTCGCCGGCGCTGTACCGATGGGCGGCTACGGAAGTGTCCCGTCTCTGCGGGCACTGGGGTACAAGCCGTTTTACAACCGGCTAAACGTCGCGTCCATCGGTTGCGGAGGGCAGGGCGGAGTAGACCTGAACGACGCTGCGAAAACCGCAAACATCGTCGCGCTGTGCGATGTGGACGCGGACCGCGGCGGTCCCAACCTGCAGCGCTACGACAAGGCTGCGAAGTATAAAGATTTCCGCGTCATGTTGGACAAGGAAGAAAAGAATATCGACGCTTGCACCATCGCGATTCCGGATTTCATGCACGCCACGGTCGCCCTGGCCTGTATGCAGCGAAAAAAGCACGTCTATCTCGAGAAGCCTCTCACTAGGACTCCTTGGGAGGCCCGGATTTTGCAAGACGCCGCCTTGAAATACAAAGTGGCCACGCAAATGGGGAATCAGGGCTTCTCGCATGAATGCCACCGCGTCGCGGCCGAAATGATCTGGTCGGGCGCAATCGGCGACGTCACCGAGGCCCATATCTCGACCACACCAGGAACTCACCCGACCGGCCTTACCGAACTCCCGCCGGAGGAGTCCGTTCCAAACAATTTGAGCTGGATATCCGCTTGACTCAGGTAGG
>JBBSHP010000612.1:0-3945 GCA_038232555.1 Bryobacterales bacterium | reverse complement strand
GCAGATCTCTCAGAGCATGGGCACCATGGAGCGGCTAAAATTACTGACGCTGCTGACCTATGCGGACGTGAGCGCGGTGAATCCTACAGCCATGACGCCCTGGCGGCTGGAACAGCTTTGGCGCACATACCGAACCGGGCTCAATGAATTCACGCGCGAGCTTGCCTCCGATCGCATCGCCGCGCCTGAGGAGGCGGACCCTCAAACTGCGGCGTTCCTGGAGGGCTTTCCCACCCGGTATATCCGGACCCATGCGCGCGCCGAGATCCAGCGCCACCAGGAACTGGCCCGGAGAGCTCCCGGCATTGCCCTGGATCGCCTGAACGGAACGTACCAACTCACGGTAGTTACACCGGACCGGCCGTTCCTGCTGGCCAGCATCTCGGGGTCTCTGGCAAGCTTCGGCTTTAATATTTTGAAGGCTGAAGCGTTCGCCAACCGGCACGGACTGGCGCTGGATACTTTTGTTTTCACCGATCCCAATCGAACGCTCGAGCTGAACCCCACGGAGGTTGACCGGGTTCGGGACATTGTAGGGCGCACCATCCTTGGCAAAGAAGACGCGGGCCAGCTGATCGGCAAGCGGCGGCGGACCGTCCCCGTGAAAAGAATCGCTCCGGCTGTTTCCTGCACAAACGAAGTTTCCGAATCGGCCACGCTGATCGAGATAGTCGCCGAGGACCGCCCAGGTTTACTCTACGATGTAACTTCCGCCATCTCCACAACAGGGGCTAATATCGAAGTGGTGTTGATCGACACGGAGGCGCACCGGGCGTTGGACGTCTTCTACGTGACCGCGGATGGCCGCAAGCTGACCGAGGAGCATCAGGACCGGCTGAAGGCGGCCCTGATTGAAGCTTGTAAGAGCTAGAGAGATGCGAGTACGGCTGGACAGGAGCTTGGAACAGACATGAATCCCGACACACCACATTCAACCGAATCGACGCAACCGGCAACGCAAGTTAGTCCCACGCGCCGTACCTTTTATCTGGAAGCGATCTACGGTCTACAGGCCATCATGGGCGCAACTCTTGCCGCGATTGCGGGCGTGTACCTGTTCTTCCCGCCCAAAGCCAAAAGCGAGGCTGAATGGGTAGATGCCGGAGACTTCAAAAAGCTGCCGCTGAACGCGGCCGAAGAGGTGGTGTTCAGCCGGAATCGCGTGGACGGCTGGAAGGTGAGCAGCGAGAAAGCCACCGCGTGGGTAGTGAAAAGCTCCGATAAAGATGTAGTTGCATTCGCGCCCCAATGCACCCACTTAGGGTGCGCGTACCACTGGGACGAGGCCAATCACAATTTTCTGTGCCCTTGTCATACTTCAACCTTCGGCATTGACGGCAAGGTGCTGACCGGCCCGGCGCCCCGCCCCCTGGACCGGTATGCGGTCAAGGTGGATGGTTCAAAATTGATGATCGGACCCCTGGAGCCCCATGCGTAGCGTAATCAACTGGCTGGAACACCGGACCGGCCTGGAGACCGCGGTAAAAGATTTTCTATATGAAGAGATCCCGGCCTCTAGCGGCTGGCATCAGGTGATCGGGAGCATGGCGGTGTTCTCGTTCCTGGTGCAGTTCTTCACCGGCATCCTACTGGCGGTGAACTATGCGCCCACTCCTGGAGAATCGTACAACAGTTTGAAGTACATCATGACGGAGCTGACGGGTGGGAAGCTGATACACGGGCTGCATCATTGGGGCGCGACCATGATGATCGTCATCGTGGTGTTGCACATGGTTCAGGTATTCCTCTACGGCGCTTATAAGAAGCCTCGCGAAGCCACCTGGATGCTAGGCGTGGTGCTGTTACTGATCACGCTGGCTTATGGGTTGACGGGCTACCTGCTGCCCTGGGACAACCGGGCTTATTGGGGCACGGTAGTTACGCTGCAGATTGCGGGGTCCGCACCGATAGCGGGGGCGTACCTGACTCGCCTGCTGGGGGGCGCAAACGGGATTGGGGTGGTGACGTTCGCACGCTTCTACGCAGTTCACGTTCTATTGCTACCGCCCCTGACGATGTTGCTGATCGCCATGCATGTGTACCTGGTTCGGAAGCATGGGGTGGCGCCAGCGCCGGACGATACAGCTCCCCGGAAGAAGTTCTTTCCTGAGCAGGTTTTCAAAGATACGGTCGCGATGTTTCTGGGCTTCGCGTTGCTGATCGTGCTCGCCATTGGGTTCGAGACTCCGCTCGAGAAGCTGGCCGATCCCACGGATACCAGCTACATCCCGCGTCCGGAGTGGTACTTTCTGTTTCTGTTCCAGAGCTTGAAATTTTTCAAGGGGTCACTGGAAGTGGTGGGTGCGATTGTTCTCCCGACGCTTGCAATCCTGGGTCTGTTTTTGATCCCGTTTATCGATCGCGGTCCCATGGTCCGGCTTCGAAAAAGAACCTTCGCGATGCTGGCCGTGGCGATTGCGGGGATTGGCTGGGGAGGACTCACGATGGCGGCAATCTCGGCAACTCCGAAGAAGGCAGCATCCACCGCGTCGGTAAACGAGGCGTCAGCGTGGCAGAAGCTGACACCCGAGCAAATGGCGGGGCTGGGCTACTACCGGCGCGAAAATTGCAAGATCTGTCATCCCGGCGGAGGGAAGAGCGGAGTGGGGCCGGACCTCACCAGGATGAGCGCGGCACACCGCACCGCGGCCTGGATGAACCCGCATTTCAAACATCCCGCCGAGATCGTGCCAGGCAGCTCCATGCCACCGGTGCAGCTGAACGACGCCCAGTTGAACGCACTTTCCTCGTTCATTGAGAAGCTGCAACCGGACAACGAACAAGCCCTGTTCGGCGCGCCCGACGCTGTTACGCGCGGAGCCATGCTCTACCACGCCAACCACTGCAGTTCCTGTCATCAGGCGAACGGAGCGGGTGTGAAACTGGGTCCCGGGCTGAATGGCATCACAGCGCATCGCGACCGCGCGTGGCTGGAACAGCATTTCCGAGATCCGCAAAGCATCTCGAAAGGGACGATCATGCCGGCTTACGATTTTAAAGAGAAGGACATGGCTGACATGCTTGCCTTTCTGGAGGCGCTGCCGCAGTAGATGCCGACCCAGAGCGATCCGGCCCGGACAATTTGCCAGATTAAGGTCACGCTGCTGGGAAGCAAACCGCCCATCTGGCGGAGGCTGCTGGTGCCAGCCTTTCTACCTCTAGCGACTTTTCACAACGTGCTCCAGGCGGCCATGGGGTGGGAGAACTGCCACTTGCACGATTTCCGGGCTGGCGTGCAGCGCTTCGAGATTCCACCTCCTGAAGACGAGATATACGAACAGTCGCGTGCGACGGATGAACGCACCTCACACGTTTTCCATCTGTTTGATCAGGTAGGCGCCAAAGCGATATATACATACGACTTCGGCGATGGATGGCAGCATACCCTCACCTTGGAAGAGATGTCGCCGCGGGACCCAGAGGCGCGTTATCCGCTCTGCACCGGAGGTAAAGGCCAGTGCCCACCCGAGGACTGCGGCGGAATGGGGGGATTCTACAGCTTTCTTGAAGCTATCGGCGATCCGAAGCATAGAGAACATGAGCGAATGCTGGAGTGGGGCGGAGATTACGATCCGAATGGCTTCAGCGTGAACGAAGTGAATCAGAGACTGGCTCCGTTGCCGCGACGCGCGCCAAAAAGGCAACGCGGATCGCAGAGTCGCAGGCATTAGGGATCAGTTCCGTCGATGGCCGGTTCCAGCAGCAGCCGCAAGGCAAACATGCGCAGTTCCTGTCTATAATCGCTTCAATGAGAAAAGTAGTGTTGGGACTGGGTATCAGCCTGGATGGCTACATCGCTCGCCCGGACGGCGCCGTCGATTTTTTATTTATGCCGAAAGACTACTCGATGGCGGCTTTCTTCTCCACCGTCGATACAGCGATAACCGGTCGCAAGACTTTCGATGCCGCTGTAAAGATGAGCCGCGGAGTATTCGCCTCTGACAT
>JBBSHP010000611.1:0-3947 GCA_038232555.1 Bryobacterales bacterium | reverse complement strand
GCGGCGGTCCCATTCGCGCGTTTCCAAAGCAATCCCAGCGTGAAGATCACCGCAAACGGAGGTGCGATGTACGCGAAGCCTTCTTGAATAAGAACGAACAGCGAGCGCTGCGAGGTGCTGAAGTAAATCGCCATCAGAATACCCAATGCCATCACGACCGCTCCGCTCCACTGGCCGAAGATCACCAGTTCCCGATCGCCCGCTTTGGGCCGGAGCACGCGTTTGTATAAGTCCATGGTCAGGATCGTCGAAGTCGAATTAATCATCGATGACAGGTGCGACATCAGGGCTGCTGCGATGGCGGCCAAAATGAGCCCACGCAAGCCCTGAGGCACCAGTGTTTTGATCAGCAGGATGTAAGAGTGATCGGGCCGCTGGAGGTGCGGAAACAGTTTAAAAGCGATAATCCCCGGGAGCACGAACAGCAGCGGTGTGATGATGTGCAGAAATCCAGCCAGCACCACTCCCACCCTGGCGTTCCATTCGTCCTTGGCGGCCAAACAGCGTTGCACAATGTGCTGGCTGGTGCAGTTGTACCAGATACCCACGCTGAGAAAACTGGTAAACACGCCGGTAAACGGAAAAAGCTCGTGCCTGGGTCCGTGAAACACCTGGAACTTCTGCGGTAGATCGCTGGCCAGTTGGAAGATGCCGCCGACTTTCCACAGGCCGATCACGGGCACCAGGATTCCGCCGATCAGGAGGACGCCCATCTGCATGAAATCGGTCCAGGCCGCGGCTTTCAGGCCGCCGTAAATTGTATAAGCGCCCGTGAGCGTGCCTAAAATGACGATGGCCCAGACCAGGTCCATGCCGAACATGGTTTCAAATGCCAAGCCTCCGGCATAAAGCGGACCCGCGATTAAAGAGACGATGTAACCGACTACGCAGAAGACTGCGAACAGGTAGCGTGCGGTTGAATTGTAGCGGCGCTCTAAGAATTCCGGCATGGTGTACAGGCCGGTGCGCATGTAATAGGGCAGGAAAACCCAGATCAGCAGTGTGTAAACGATCCACGCGTTCCAGCCGAACGCCGCGATCACCATTCCGTTCGTATATCCGGCACCCACCTGCGCAATAAAGTGATCGCTGCTGACCGCGGTTGCGACCATGGATGTGCCCACTACGTACCAAGGGAGCTTGCGGTCTCCCATGAAATAGTCTTTGGGATTGTCGCGTCCGCGGCGCGAAACGAAGAAGCCGATCGCGACCGTTAGAAGTAGATATCCTACGAAGATTGCAATTTCGTAGGCGCTTAGATCGACGCGTGCGCTTTCCATCCGTAGGCCGGTTAGTAAGAGACTTCAACCGAGAGTGAAGCGGGTCCGTGTTTCAAGCGCACGGTTCCGTCGGGGTCGAAATCCGAGTAGCTCGCTCCATTCACCCGCACACTCCGGATCGCAGCGGAGGAGGGGTGGCGGAATGAGACCGCGAGGGTCTGCCAGTTGCCCGCGGGAGGTGAAATGGAAGCTTTGATGACGTGATCGGACAGGGCCGAATCAATGGAAAACGAGATGTCGCCGAAGTAGGTGCCGAAGCGCTTGACTGCGATCCGCTTACCCGATTGGAACCAGGCTCGGGGAGCGCCTCGCAAGAGGAACAGCGTCCCGGTTGCCGTGTTGTTCCTGAGCTCTTCGAGCACCAGCGCATTGCGAAGCATCAACAGAGTGTCGGCGTTCGCGGCCGAGTTCGGAAACGAGTAGTCGGCGCCAACGTAGCCGCCATTCTCCGTGTTGTAGCCGATGAAGGGAGATCCTTCGGAGGCCACGTATACATGCTGGGACATGCCGAATGCGAGCCGCGAGTAGAGCCCGAGCAGAAACTCATCGATATGGCCCTGCCGCAGTCTGAAGTTGTAGTAACCGGCGTCGTAAACATTGTTCACCCAGCCGTAGCGGGCATCGGTCTGAGAACGCGCACGGGTAAGGCCCAAGACAAAGCCGTTGCGCTGCTGAACGTAGTCGGCTAACCAACCGGCGATCTCATCGTTCCCATTGAAGAAGTTGTAGTGGAACTCCATGTCAACCCAGTAGTGATGATAAGTGCCCTGCAATCGTCCGAGAGCCAGGTCGTCGTAAGGCTCCGGGCCATACTGCGGTGTCTGGCGAAACAGCAAAGTTTGCAGGTCGATGAAGGGTGGCCGTCCAGGAACGCGAATCGCGGTGCGCTGGAGGGCGGCGAGCAAGGTACGGCGGAAATCTTCAGCTTCGGCAACGTAGCGCTGGCCGCGTTCCCGGTCGATCCCGGTGGTGATCAGGAAACGTCCGAAGTCGTGCAGGCCTTGGCAGTTGGTAATGTTGTGGCCGGGAACATAGACCACTTGTGTACTGGCTTGAACGTCTGCGCCCGGCTTGTCGGGTGGAAGCAGCCCCCAATATAAGGGCCTCTCGCCTTTGGCTTCCGTCATGGTGCTGTGACGGTCTGAAATGATTTCGTCGGCGATGCGGTAGTAATCGGCTTTGAACTTGTCGAACAGATCCTTACGGCCCGTCAGACGGTAGTCTTCGAGCAGATGATGCAGGATCATGGCGCGACGGTTCTGATACTTGCGTCCGGCGCCAGCGGGGGTTGCGCTCATGCCCACGAACCAGCGCTGGAGTTGATCGGCGTACTCTTTGAAGCCGTACATCGCAAACACGTGGGTGGCGAATCCGTTCTCCTGCGGATACGTGGAATCGTTGTAGCGGAGCCCGGAACCATAGGTGAATTTCGGTCCGTCGGCCAGTACGAAATTTTGCAGCAGCAAGGCGCGCCAGACGTTGTTGATGCGCGGTTCCGGCACCTCGACCTCCGCTGCCTTCGAGAGCAGCGTGGTCCAGAAATCATGCTGATGGGTATACGCCGATTCAAAATCCTGCTCCGAGGCGGGATGCAGTTGGGAGCTTGCGTCTGGCAGATACGGAATTTTGAGATACACCTGCTGCGCTTCGCCGGGCTTGAGATCGAACGTATGCGTCAGCCGTTGTTTGGCCGCATCGAACGTTGCATGAAAGTCGTTCACGGCAACCAGAGTGGCGCCGCTGGGGCCGGAAAGCTTACTGGCCGCAAACTTCGCCTTGGAGTCATCGTTCAGCACCAGGTCTGTGTGCAGAGTGGCGGTCTGTGTAGAACTGGAGACGTTGGTCAGTTCAAAGCGAACGTAGGCAATATCCCAGCCGCCCGTTTCGCCGGCGGGCTGGTGGGCCAAAGCGGTTTGCCGGTAGCGGACACCGTTGTGTTCATAGGAGGCTTTCACGATCGGTAGAAAACCGTCCTCGTAGCCGATGCTGGAGTAGTTCGCGCGCGTGCGTCCAAACATTTCCGCGTCGGATCCTACTCGAAATATGACCACCGTTTTGTGCGCCAGGGGCTGCACGCCTTGTCCGCCGTACCGGTCTGTGAAGCGGCCCTTAGAGAGATTGGCTCCAATGGCGCCATTCCAATAGATGGCGAATTCATCGTTGTAGTGGCCCAGGGGCGCGTGAGGATCGGAGTAGGTGCCGAGCACGGTGCGATCCAGAACTTTGCCGGGATAATACGAGAGCATGGCCTGGTAAGACGGCTCGCCGGCAGCCATAATCTTTTTAGCGATAGGATCATCCGGACCGGCGGTCATGGTCTTCTCCCATTGCTTGCCTGCTTTCATGGC
Organism: Bryobacterales bacterium; assembly: GCA_038232555.1. Lineage (GTDB taxonomy): Bacteria > Acidobacteriota > Terriglobia > Bryobacterales > Bryobacteraceae > JBBSHP01. The sequence goes on along the minus strand of JBBSHP010000611.1, from coordinate 319 downwards.
GGCTTGCTCGGCAGGCGTGAAGACTGTGCCAGGGACCCAGGAATCTGTTAAGGCGACGTATTTTTGTTTGAGAGCTTTCGCGACTGCCTGATCGGTGATAAGCGGCGGAGGTTCGGCTGCGGGTAAGCACGCGGCAATCAGGGCAAGGGAGAGAAAGCGAAACATGTGGAAGCTGTCGATAATAGCATTTAGCCAATGATCTTGGATTTTCATTGCCACTACAGCCCGGCGTTCTTCCGCTACCGGGAATATACAATGACGGCTGACGAGTTGGTGCGCGGCATGGACCAGCACCAGATTGAGCATGCCGTTCTCAGCG
>JBBSHP010000610.1:0-3949 GCA_038232555.1 Bryobacterales bacterium | reverse complement strand
TGAAACCATGTACAACACGGAGCGGTTCCGTCCCAGCTATGCGAATAAGCTGGGTATGCCTATCTTCCTGACCCGGGCGTAATGCGGGGGTTCTGGAGGCGTTCGTCGAAACCACCGGAAGTAGCCAAGCCGCCCGTGATTCGTGAAATCGTCCACCACTTCAACCAGGCGGCCGCCGACGAAGAACATTTCCCCTCGACCATCGACCCGCGGATTTACCACGTACAACTGATCCTCCAGCATTTCGGTGAGCTTGGAGACAAGCGGGTACTGGACGCGGGTTGCGGAAAGGGCCGCTTCGCCCGGATCCTCCATCAGCGCTACCCACATGCGAGGCTACACGGATTCGATCTAGCGGAAGCCATGCTGCGTTGTGTACCGGCAGCGATAATTCCGTCGGCCGGTTCATTGACGGCACTACCGTTCGCGTCAGCGTCGTTCGATTGCGCGTACGCGACGGAGTCCCTGGAGCACGCCGTTGACATAGAAACTGCGGTAGCTGAAATTTGCCGGGTGGTCAAGCCCGGCGGCCGCATCGTGATTATCGACAAGAACGCCGACCACTGGGGACGGCTGGAAACACCTGCATGGGAGAAATGGTTCGGCCAAAAGGAGCTGGAAGCACTCCTAGCGCGGGACTGCAGACGCGTTTCCAGCCGCCCCATATCCTACTGGGAGGACGTCCCGCCGGACGGACTGTTCCTGGCTTGGACGGCTGAGAAGTAGCTGCCGGGCGCTTCACCCCTGGCGGGTGAAGATGAAGACACGCGCGCGGCTCGGAAAGGCCGTCACTTGTTTACAACATCTCACCGAGCCACGACCGCGAGGGAGTGGGACTGCCGGAGCCTTTTTCAGCAGCATTCTAGCAGTCCACGCAGCGGTGTTTTGCAGCGGAGAAGCGCAGGGAACAGGGCAAACGTTATCCTGTAAATAGAACCAATGAATCCAAGCACCGCCGAACTTCCCCTACAGGAAGTAGTCGAAGCGCAGGGTCACCTGATTGACTCTCACATCATGGAGCGGATCTTCGACACCGTTGTCGAATTTAACGGCCGTTTCGAAGTTGAGCAATTCCGTATCGGCCGGACCAACGGCGAACCGTCTTATCTCCGGCTGCGCGTGGAGGCTCCCGCTCCCGACGCGATGGAGCAGTTACTCTCCCAGCTAGTTGGCCTGGGCTGCTCACCTGTTGACCCGGGCGACGCGGACCTGCGGACCGTGGAGTGCGACCGCTGTGCGCCCGAAGACTTCTACTCGACCACCAACCACCAAACCCTGGTTCGGCACGGACAGAAGTGGGTGGAGGTGCAGCATCAGCGCATGGACGCTTTGATCGTCCTCGAACACGGGAACGCATTTTGCCGCCGGCTCAGGGACGTGCGGGCGGGTGATCAGGTTGTCTCCGGCATGCGCGGAATTCGCGTCGTTCCGGAATCCAAGGAACGCGACCGGCTCTCATTCGCTTTCATGAGCCACGGGATCTCGTCCGAGCGGCAGGTGGAAACCGCTGTGCGCCAAACCGCCGCGCTGATGAGACAGTCTCGGCAGTCCGGGTTGAAAATCGTCGTGGTGGCAGGCCCCGTAGTGGTCCACACCGGCGGCGTCGGGCCCCTCGCCGCTATGATTCGCGCTGGCCACGTCGATGCGCTCCTGGCTGGCAACGCGCTAGGCGTCCACGATATTGAGACGGCCCTGCTCGGCACCTCGCTGGGTGTCAGGCAGACCGACGGACGTCAGGAGGAACACGGGCATCGCAACCACATGCGCGCGATCAATGCCATCTACCATTCCTGTAACATCGGCGGGGCCGTTGAGAGCGGCCGGTTGCGTAGCGGCATCATGTTTGAATGCGTGCGCGCTAACGTGCCCTTTGTATTAGCGGGCAGCCTGCGTGACGATGGGCCGTTGCCCGACACCATCACGGATATGAATCGCGCGCAAGACGAATATGCCAAACACCTGAAAGGCGCTGGGTTGGTGCTATGCCTCGGATCGATGCTGCATTCCATCGCAGTCGGAAATATGTTGCCGAGCTGGGTCAAAATCGTGTGTGTCGATATTAATCCCGCGGTGGCGACCAAGGTCAGTGATCGCGGCACTGGCCAGGCGGTCGGCGTCGTCACTGATGTTGGCCTGTTTCTCGATCTGCTCGCCCGCCATTTGATAACCACCCATGCCGCGTGAATATTCAGACGCGCACGCGCAAGCAGGCGTCCAGGCCCCGCTGCCCGAAATCGAGACCTGGCCCAACCAGTATCCCGGTTATGAAATTGAGATCGTAATGCCCGAGTTCACGTCGGTCTGTCCCAAGACCGGACTGCCGGATCACGGCGAGATCACGCTCCAATATGTTCCTCTAAAGCTTTGCCTGGAGCTGAAATCGTTGAAGATGTACATGCTGGCCTACCGCAACCTCGGCATCTTTCAGGAGAACGCGGTGAATCGATTCCTCGCAGACGTGGTGAAAACCTGCCGTCCCGTCTCCGCAACCGTGATCGGAGAGTTTACTCCCCGCGGCGGAGTTTACAGCAAGATCACCGCAAGCTGGAGCAAGAAGAAGCGTGGATCCAAAAACTGAAGAGCTGACCTCGATCATTCACGAAATCCGTGATCGGGTCCGTGCCAAACACCCCAACGGAAACACGGCCGGCGGCGTCCCGCTTCCAAATCTGGAACCGCTGCTGCACGCCCGCGATGCAGCCGAAGCCAAAGTGGCTAGTATCGGCACCGTCAATCCGCGGCCTCCCGGGCTTCTCAATTCATTCACGCAGCGCTTGAAGCGACTGGTGGCGCGCGCCCTGGACTGGCATGTCCGCGAGCAGGTGGAATTCAATCGTGCCGTGATGAACTGCGTGCAGGCCACTCTTGCGTCGCTCAACGACAGTAATCGCGCGATCTCTCTGTTGGCCGGCAAGCTGGAACAGAGCTCCGGCGAGGCGCGCGAGTTGAAAGATATCCGATCGCACTGGGCGCAGTGGCGTCCGGAATGGGAGCGGAAACTGGTCGCCAATGAAGCGCACTTCCTGCGTAGCGTGGCCGACCTGCAAGCAACTTTTCATCACCGTGTGACGCTGCAGGACGAAACCCATCGCGATCAGATCAAGGCACAGCACGCAAATTTTGAGGCAGCTCTGGAGCGCGCCGGGGCGGACATCCAGCAGCGTCTTTGGTCGGACCTGGACCGCATTCGCACTGAATATGAGACCATCATCCACGCCGAGATCCGTCTCTTGCGGCAGAAGGCTGCGCTGCTCAAACCCGCCGCCAGTGAATCCGCTCAAGCATTGCCCCCGCACTCCGGAGCGGCTGCCCCGCCCCTGCAGATCTCCATCGATTGGCTCAAGTTCGCTGAGAAGTTTCGCGGCTCCCAGGAATATGTGGCTGAGCATCAGCGCCTGTATACCCAGCCGTTCGCCGGCGCTTCGGGTGTTCTTGACATCGGGTGTGGACGCGGCGAGCTGCTGCAGGCACTCCGCGACGCGGGAATCGGCGCACAGGGGATCGATCTGCATGACGATTCCCTGGAGATGTGCCGGGCCCAGGGCCTGGCAGTCGAAAAAGCCGACCTCTTTAGCTACCTCGAACAGCAACCTGACTCCTCGCTGGGAGGCGCCATCTGCTCACAGGTAGTGGAACATCTTCCTCCTGAGCGGCTTCCGGAATTGGTCCGGCTGCTGCATACCAAACTCAAATCCGGAGCCCTGGTCGCAATCGAAACGCCCAACCCGGAATGCCTTGCCATCTTCGCAACGCACTTTTACCTCGATCCAAGTCACACCCGCCCGATCCCTCCACCCCTGCTGGCTTTCTACCTTGAAGAGGCCGGCTTTGGCCGAATCGATGTGGTCCGTCTCTATCCGGCGGTGGATTATATGCCGTCGCTAGCAGCGCTCCCCGCAGAGTTTCGGGAGCAGTTCTTCGGGAGCCTGGACTACGCCATCTTCGCCCG
>JBBSHP010000609.1:0-3952 GCA_038232555.1 Bryobacterales bacterium | reverse complement strand
GGCCCGATTGCGAAAGCGACTTCTCCATGTCGGCCGCGGAGACCGTGACCATGCGGCCGTCCATGCCCTTCTTCTCGGTGACAGTTACGAGTGCGAGCGCTTGACCGTTCTCAGTCCCGAAGGCGGAGTATTCGCTGTCGCCTGCGGCGAAAATGGTAACGTAGGTATCGCCCGCGTCCGTGTTCTTGCGGAACGCCGCGTAGCCATAATCACCGCCCAATGAGACCGCGTTGTAGATTTGATCGGGCAGCCCGTGTTTTTAGTAAACCTGCTGCAGGAACTGGTTATTTCCGTCGTCGAGCGTGCTGTCCTGCCCCCCTTTGCCTTCGAAAAGCTTTCCGAAGCCACTGGCTTTCAGGTCGGCCTCATACTGCCGCAGCACTTCGAGCGGCGCTGCATTCTTGGGCGCGCGGTATAAGATTCGGGTCTGCGGTCCTTCTACAATCTCTTGTTTGAACGGAGGGACTTTGCCCTCCTCGTCGAGCGCAGGGACCTTCTCCAACGCTACGCATTGTTGGCTGAACGCCTTCTTCTCGAACCAGACAATCACCGAACCGTCCAAGCGCTTGAGCGCCGGGTGATCGGCGGAACCTGGCTGGTCCTTGCTATAATCGTCGGCGGCTTTCAGTCCACCGACGCCAAGTGTTAGCGCGAGAAGGATTGAAACTACTTTAGGGTTCAAGGCGGTGATTGTTAGTTTGTTCACGAATGGGGATCGGTTTGGGAATTGGCCGCTTCGCCGTAGCGTTTCATTGAGCTGGAGCTCGACCAATTAACGGCTGCTGAAGAAGATTTGCTTTCGTCCACGGCGGTACCCGCGATCACCCCCTGGGGTCCAATCCAGCCCTCGTAAGCCCCGACAATGTCGACCTTCGTGACGATCGTCGCGGTTCCTCGCCAGGTGATTCGCACGTTGAATTGATCGCCTGAGACCCAGCCACGAACTGCGCCCTGTATCTTACCAGAGGTCGCAGCGCCCGTGACGCCCGTCCCGGTTTGCTTGAGCTGTAGACTGACCGCGGGCCCGTTACTCTGGTTCATCTGCCAACTGCCGCTTACATCCCAATTCGGCGCCGCTCGCTTGCCGACGCTCTTGATAGGGCCTCGGTTGACGGTGTTCGGCGTCTCCGCCGGAGCAGCAGCTGCTGCGGGAGAGGCCGGCACCGTTGCGGGCGCGCATTTCAGCGGCCTGATGCTGTGCCAGGCTACCTTCAGCGAAGGATCGGCCACGCGGTGAGTGACACCGTCGAGTCTGCCGTCAGTCCGGACGGCCCCAACGTAGACCGAGGTATCTCCATTCGCCCAAGAGATTAGCACCTTGAATTGATTACCCCGAAGGGAGCCTTCCACTGAGCCGCTCTGACCACGTTCGCCTTGTTGCGTCGCCCTTCCGGTTAGCACGGTTCCATTTTGCTGCAGGCGCATCGCGAGGCTGAACCCGTTATCTTGCTGGATTGTCCATTTGATGGAGGCATCCCATTGCGCGCACTGCGCTTCAGCCGGAGAAGGCGAGAACGCCAAACTGGACAAGAACACGCTTGCTCGGAGTGTCATGGCTACCGTTCGGGATGTCAGCGCCCGTAGCTGATCAGATCGGGTAACCCGAACTTTTCGCGTCGCCATTCGCATCGTCGGCGGCATCACTGGTTCGCGCGCACGCTAACGGTGGCGAGTCGCTGCCCAGAATCGGTGAGAATGTAGGTGTACGTCTTGCCGGGTTTCACGCTGACGGTGCGCGTACCCCGTCCGTCCTCGACGAGAAACTTTTCATCATGGTCGTCTACCTTTACCCACACTTCGGAGTACGGATGATCCGCTCCGCCATCCCAGGTGAGCGTGGTGGTGCCCTCAGCTTGCCCCGCAGGAACGCTGACGTTTTTTGGAATCGCAGTGATACTTGGGACGGCAGCAGGTGCTGGAATAGCTGCGCCGGGCGTTCGTGGTGCGTTGCCGATCTTCTTGATCGGCTTTGGCGTAGCGACGGGCGCCACATCGGCGCATTTTAGTGGTTCGGCACTGTGCCAGGGCATCCTGCTCGTAGGCTGGTTCTTGTCGTAAGTATCACCTACAAGCCGTCCCTGATGTCCTATCCTGCCGTGATAGACGCCAATCAACCCATTATTCCAGTAGATTTGCGCGTTAAAGGCATCACCTACGACGGTGCCGTCGATGGAGCCTCCCACCTCGATGAGGTCGACGCCTTTGGGTGCCATCCGCTCAAATCCAACCTTCCCTGTGATCACAGTTCCACTCTGGTTCACGTTCAACGTTATCCAGGTGCCCTTGCCTTGTAAGATCCTCCATTCGCCGCTGAGATTCCATTGCCGGCACTGCGCGTTAACTGTGGAAGCAGACACCGCGACGAGGAACGCCAACCACATGGCACCGAGCGCTACGACCGGCGATCGGTGAAAGATCGCATGTGGGTAGCTGACCGTTAGCGGAGGAAGTTTTGGCGCTCTCATTTGGTGGTGACAAACGCCGCTTCCTATTTCGTTTTCACAGTGACCGTGGCTAAACGCTGGCCGGAGTCGGTTAGAATGTAGAGATAGGTCTTCCCGCGCTCGACCCGCACGCTCCGCGTGCCTTTGCCCTTCTCGACCACAAACTCCTCGTCTCCGTTGTCTACCTGCACCCATACCTCGGCATAGGCATGATCCGCTCCGCCGTCCCAGGTGAGTGTGGTGGTGCCCTCAGATTGTCCTGCTGGGATGGTAACCGTTTTTGGGCTGGCCGTAATTCCGGGGACACCGGCTGACGGCGGCGGAATCACCTCGCCGGCGGGTGCTGCTGGCTTTGTGGGCTTACCGACGTGCTTGATTGGCCTTGGAGGGGCCGCAGGCGCTGGGGCCGGGGCCGGCGCTGTTTGCGCGCACTGCATCGCGCCGTTCCTGTCCCAATGAACCTTGTGCGACGGGTCTTTGGCCCGGTAAGTGTAGCCTCCGAGTTTCCCAGCCTGCCCAGTTTTGCTATCGTGCCCGATATTGCCTCGATAAACGGCAATGTCCCCATTCTCCCAATGAATCTGGACGGTAAAATCAGTGTCTTGAACGTTTCCGTACACTGACCCTTTTGTGCCCTTGTCCTGGGGTATCGGCCAGACGTTGTACTTCCCGGTTGTCGACAACGCTGTTCCGGTGACTCCCATTCCGTTTTGCTGCAGGTGCATGTACAAACTGAACCCGTTGTCTTGGTGAAGAATCCAATCACCGGACGCATCCCACTGCGCGCACTGTGCTTCAGCTCGCGACGGCGAGAGCGTGAAGATCGCGAAGGACAAGAAGGCAAGGGATGCTTCGGCGTATCGTCCGAACCAGCAACTCGTGTGGTGACTGCTTGTGGCAATCGGCGTGCAATTAGTGCGAGGACTCCCGCTCATAGCAGCAGTTTCCCGTGGGTTCACGCTGCTGCATTGCCCGTGAGGCGACATTGCGAGGTTTTTGCGGATGAGAAGAGTGAATGGAATCATGGTTAATTCTTTCGGTAATGTTAGGGGGAAAGGGGCGACGAGTTTTTACGTGAGCTTTCTTTCCTCCTACTAAGCGACAACGCGGGGAAAAACTGATCATTGCAGCTCGGCCGGAAATCTTTGGTATTGATCAACCGGACCCAAGCGCTGTCGGTTGGTCGCTGTTCTCGTGGGGCCAAGGCATCTCGGAGTCATAAACCGCTTCACGCGCGCTGCGCGACCCGTTACGATGCGGCTGGCATGATCGCTGGCTCCCCTTCGCCGCAGGAACTCACTGATTTGCTGGCGGATACCGGCTACTGGAAAACCGCGCCAGCGGATGAAGTGGCGCCGCTGGTTTACGAAGAGCTGCGCCGGCTGGCCCACCGTTTCATGAGCAGCGAACGACCGGACCACACGCTCCAGGCGACGGCGCTGGTAAACGAGGCTTACATCCGTCTCGCCGATCAGACCGATGCGCGCTGGCAAGACCGGACCCACTTC
>JBBSHP010000608.1:0-3954 GCA_038232555.1 Bryobacterales bacterium | reverse complement strand
GCAGACCGGCTGATGCGTTTTTTCACCAAGGTCGACTCTGGTTATCAAGTTAATAAAACCGTTCGCGAGAACTGTATCTTCGCCCGTCAAGATCTCACGCGGGATCCTCCGTTTTCACACCTGGATGTAGTCAGTTGCCGGAACGTTCTGATCTACCTGGATACGGTGCTACAGAAGGAGATCATCCCGATTTTTCACTACACGCTGAACCCGTCAGGTCTGCTGGTGCTGGGAAGCTCGGAGGCGATCGGCGCCTTCACGGAACTGTTTGAGCCGGCCGATAAGGCCCATAAAATCTACGCTCGCAAGGAAGGAAAAGCGCGCTTCGCTATGGACCTGAGAGCTCCGAATGCGGTGGTGCCGGTGTCCAGATCACGAGCGCATTTGACCATCAGCTCGGCCGATTTACAGCGGAAGGTGGACCGGATAGTCCAGGACAAATATTCACCCGCGGGCGTGGTAGTTGACTCCGACTTCCAGATTGTACAATTTCGGGGACGTACCAGCCCGTACGTCGATCCCTCACCCGGTGAGGCGAGTTTGAACCTGCTCCGAATGGTGCAGGATAGCCTGATCGTGCCGCTACGGCGTGCGTTGCAGTCGGCCGCCGAGCAGAACTCGATGGTCACAGCCGAGGGGCGCATCATCGAACCGGGGGACAACTACCGGGCAGTGGGTTTAGAGGTGACTCCGATCTCCGGCGACTCGCCCCGGGACCGCTATTTCCTGGTGATGTTTAGCGAGCACGCCGACCCGCCGGTGAGGCAGGATGCTAAAGAGCCGCTAAAACCAGACCTGACGCCTACCGAACTCGAGGACCGGGTCCGGCACTTGGTGCGGGAACTGGAGGAAACGCGATCTCAGCTCTCAACATTCAGCGAGGATCACGCGGCCCACCTGGAAGAGTTGCAGGCCGCCAATGAAGAGATCCGCAGCGCCAACGAAGAGCTGCAAAGTACCAACGAAGAACTCGGCACAACCAAAGAGGAGCTGCAATCGACTAACGAGGAGCTAACCACCGTTAACGAAGAGTTGCAGACCCGGAACGATCAATTGGGTGCTCTCAATGACGATCTTACGAATCTGCTCGGGACCGTCAACATTCCTATTTTGATCGTCGACAACAAGAGCCGCATTCGCCGGTTCACGGCAGCCGCTGAGACACTGATTGGGCTTTCACCCGCGGATATCGGTCATTCGATGCAGATCCGAGGGCCATTTACAGGAGGGAAGCTGGATGCCGTGGTGGACAGAGCGCTTCAAACCCTACAGGCCGAACAGGAAGAGATTCAGGATCGGAACGGCAAGTGGTACTCCGTCTCGGTTCGTCCTTATCGAACGGTGAATAACCGGATTGCCGGGGCGATGATCGCATTCTTCGATATCGACCCGCTCAAGCGATCACTGCATGCTGCGGAGCAGGCCCGCGACTACGCTGAGAGCCTGATCGAGACGGTGCGAGAACCGCTCATCGTGCTCGACGGCGACCTGAAAGTGCGACGGGCCACCCATTCCTGGTATCAGACCTTTCAGGTTTCGCGTGAGGAGACCGAAGGACGGTTCTTATACAGCATTGGGAATGGCCAGTGGAACATTCCCCGGCTGCGCGAGCTCTTGACTGAAGCTCTGTTCCGCGACCTTCCTTTTCAAGACTTCGAAGTGGAGCACGAATTTCCCTATATCGGCATAAGGACGGTGCGGTTGAACGGACGGCGGATTGCGTTCAACGACGGGGAGCCTCCGACCCTGCTGCTCGCTATTGAGGATCTTACGGAACGCAAGCAGGTGGCCGAGATGATGTACCTCAAGCTCTTCGAATCCGCTACGGACGGCATGATTGTCCTCACAGCCTCCACAGGAGTGATCACGGACGTCAATCCGGAGATCCTGGAAATCACCGGTTACGCGCGCGAGCAATTTGTCGGCAAAAAGTTTCATGAGGTGAAAGCTTTGATGGGGGCGAGCGAGATCGCGCGCCTGCCAGAAGAGACTCGAGAAAAAAAAATCACCCGGTACGAAGGCGTGAAGCTGCGAAGCCGAGGAAGCCGCGAGCCAGTGGTGGAGATCGTTGCCAGTACCTATCTGGTGGGGTCGCTGGAAGTAATTCAATGTAACGTGCGGGATGTGACCGAACGGGAGCGAGTTCAAGCAGCTCTCAGAGAAAGCGAGCGGCGCTTCCGGCTGTTCGTCGAAAGTGTTCAGGATTACGCCCTCTTCCAATTTGATCTGAAAGGCCACGTGACCGCCTGGAATCCCGGCGCGGAGCGCTTGTTGCGATATCGTGAAAACGAAATTCTAGGGCATCCGGCCGCCCTGCTGTTTACCCCGGAAGACGTGGAGAAAGGCGAACATAGCAAAGAGATGGAAACGGCGCGCAGGGAGGGCCGGGCGGAGGACGAACGCTGGCACATCCGAAAGGATGGAACGCGGTTCTGGAGCAGCGGTGTAGTGACTTTGATTCGAGACGATGCCGGGCGTTTGCAGGGCTACGCCAAGGTGATGCGCGACATCACCGACCGCAAGAAGATGGAAGAAGAATTGCGGTCCGCGCTGGTTGAGAAAGACGTACTTATCCGAGAGATCCACCATCGGGTCAAAAACAATTTGCAGGTGATCACCAGTTTGCTGAATCTGCAGTCCGGTCACATTACGGATCCGCGGGCCAAGGACAGTCTGGAGCAGACCAGGAACCGGGTGCGGGCCATTGGGACCATTCATGACCTGCTGTACCGCTCGGGTAGCCTGGCGCGAGTCGACATGGAAAAACACATCCAGTCGCTCGCGGCGGATCTGTATAGCTTATATGGAGTGGACCCGAATAATGTGACTCTGCAGGTCCGAATTGAAGGAGTGCAACTCGAAATCGAACAGGCGATTCCATGCACCCTGATCATCAACGAGCTCTTGTCCAACACGTTCAAGTATGCATTCCCGAATAACTCCAAGGGAGAGATTTTGATCGTGCTGGAGCGGGTTGAGCAGAATTTCTATCGCATGTCGGTGAAGGATGACGGAATCGGGCTGCCCCCCGGGTTGAATTTCCGACAGACCGAATCATTAGGGATGCAACTGATCCACATTTTCGTGGACCAGCTCCAGGGTTCCATCAGAATGCAGGGCTCACAAGGCACTCATCTGGAAGTAATTTTTCCCGTAAGTCCGCCCTTAGCGGAAGAGGGCTAGCTCAGGCCACACAAGGCGGGCGCAGACAGCAAGACTGCCTGCGCCAGGTAGTGCTATTCAGTTGTCAAGGATCCCTGAAGCGGAGCCCTTGCAGGTCGCTTCGAAATGCTGTACTTCTGATTCAAGTTTATGGGCAGGAGCAGCGACTCCAGGCGACGATTCCCCGCAAGTCCTGGCCAATAAAGGAAAGATAAAGTGGAAACGAGCGTGAACGCTGAAAACGCGGAGTCCTGATTTTCCAGGAACCGACGGTTACGGTCGCGGCTCGCTTCGGTTTGAATTGTTTTGCTCCACAGCTTGGGTGGCGGCGTCAACCAGGGCGGCTTCGCGCTCTAGCGCCTGGGCTACGCGGGGGATTTGGGATTCGGCTTCTTTCCAGTCGCGGCGGTCGATGGCTTCCAGGATTCCGGGTAGGGGTTTGGATTCGTAGCCGGTGTAAGCACCGGGTGCGTAGATCTGGTTCTTGAACCAAGGCCGGCCGGGAAGGCCCGCGGGGTCGGTCAGAGTGGGACCGCTTTGCATGAGCAGCGCGTTGATGCGAACCAGGGTTTCGTGAGTGGGGACTAATCCGCGGGTGCGCAGGGCCGCTACTGCTTTCTCAAAGCGCGCGGCACTGGCCGCCAGAGCATCCGAGGCGTTATCCAGGGGCGCGAAGTTGAAGTGACGGGGCACCTCGCGAAGCGGGGGCGGCAGCACAGGATCGCGCGGATCGCTGACGGCTTGAAATACACCAGCCTCGATTTGCGCATTGGATTCCTGGAGGGCTTCCCG
>JBBSHP010000607.1:0-3957 GCA_038232555.1 Bryobacterales bacterium | reverse complement strand
CACGGGGTCGGCTTTCGCCACCAGGCTTGCGACTGCCGCCGCTCCGGTACTCTTAAGGAATTGCCGCCGATTACTCATCGCGTGAGTTAAGCGTACAACAAGTTGGTTTAAGACGATGTCAACTGGGCTTGGCGAGCTGACGCGGCGATCGATCCGGCAATCTTCTCGCCATGAAAGCGCCCATTCTCGATAAAAATCTCATTGGTATGCATGCCGGCCACAATCACTCCGGCCAGGTAAATACCCGGGCGATCGCTCTCGAGTGTTTCCGGATCCGTGCGCGGCCGCTGGCTGACGGGGTCCAGACGAATACCGAGTGAGGCCATAAACTCCAGGTCGGGATGATAGCCAGTGAGCGCGAAAACGAAGTCGTTCTTCAGCCGCACCTCGCCGTCCGGTGTTGCGAGCAGCACGTCCTTCTCGCCGATATCCAGTAATCGCGAGTTGAAGTAGCCCCGCACCTCGCCGCTCTTGATTCGGTTTTCGATGTTCGGTTTGATCCAATATTTTACGTTCGGGGAAATACCGGCACCGCGGTGCAGCAAGGTGACACGCGCCCCGGTCCAAAACAGCTCCAGGGCAGCGATGCATGCGGAGTTCTTGGCACCCACTACCAGAACATCATGGTCATAGTAGGGATGGGGCTCGTTGTAATAGTGAAGCACCTTGGGAAGGTCTTCACCCGGAACGTTGAGCAGGTTGGGCAGATCGTAATAGCCCGTGGCCAGAATGATCTTGCGAGCGTGATAAACATCCTTACCGGTGGTGACCGTGAAATTTTCGTCATGGCCCGCGATGTTGGTGACCTGCTCGTACTGATGCACATCCAGCTTGAAATATTCGGCTACACGGCGGTAGTACTTGAGCGCTTCCGTGCGGCCAGGCTTTTCGTTAAGCGAGGTCATCGGAATGCCGCCAATCTCGAGCAGCTCCGGCGTGGTGAAAAACACCATGTGCGTCGGATAGTGAAAGATCGAGTTGACGATGCATCCTTTTTCGATCAGGACAGAGCTGAGGCCGCGCCGCTTTAGCTCGATCCCGCACGCCAAACCGGTGGGACCCGCCCCGACTATGAGAGCATCCAGCGAATCCACCGTTACAGCATTCCTTCGATGGTTGTCATTATTCCGGCGAGAGCGGCTGGCAGCTCGGATGGAATTTTGCCGCCTGCTTCCGCCATGTCCGGACGTCCTCCACCCTTGCCGCCCACGGCCTGCGCGATTGCTCCTGCTAATTTGCCGGCATGCACCTTGGACGTTAGATCCTTGGTCACCGCCGTGATGATGGCCACATTTGAATCTTCAACTGACGCGAGCACCACGATGCCGGATTTCCACTTATTGCGGAGTGAATCGGAGATGGTGCGAAGCTGACCGCGGTCCATACCGGTCACCTGAGCGGCCAGTACGCGTACTTCTTTGATGACCCGGGCCTGACCTTCAAGCTCTAACATCTGCGCGTTAGCCAGCTTGTCCTTCATCTGTTCCACGCGCTTCTCCAGCGCCTTCTTGTCTTCCTGCAGCTTCTCGAGCTGCTCGATCAGCTCGGTCTCGGGTGCATGGACGATCTCGGCCACGCGGTGTAGAGAATCGATGGTCTCCTGGAACTTCCTTAAGGCGGCGTCGCCTGTGATCGCCTCGATGCGACGCACGCCCGCCGAGATGCTGCCTTCATAGACCACCTTGCAGATACCGATATCCCCGGTACGCCGAACGTGCGTGCCGCCGCAAAGCTCCTTGCTGAAGCGATCAATCGAGACCACGCGGACATGCTCACCGTACTTCTCGCCGAATAAGGCCATCGCTCCGGTACTTAGGGCCGTCTCAATATCCATGACATCGGTATGAACTTCGATGTTTGACACGATCTCGCGGTTCATCAACCGCTCCACTTCCGCCAATTCCTCAGAGTCGAGGGAGGCATAGTGAGTGAAGTCGAAGCGCAGACGGTCGGGATCCACCACGCTGCCGGCTTGCTTCACGTGTGTGCCCAGAACATTACGAAGCGCCGCATGCAGCAGGTGTGTGGCGGTGTGATTACGCATGGTGGATTCGCGTATTGGCCGGTCAACTCGCGCGAGAACAACATCGCCTTCCTTGATCGGACTCACCGCTTCTACGCGATGCACTACCGCGCCCGGAGCCGGCTTGTAGGTACTCTCGACGAGTGCAATCCGCTCACCGCCGATTGAAAATAACGCACCCGCATCACCCACCTGGCCGCCGGCCTCCGCATAGAACGGCGTTCGGTCCAGCACCAATTCAGTCTTGCCGTCACGCTGAATGACGCGCGCCACCGTGGCGGGCGACTCCAGAGTTTCGCGCCCGATAAATTCGCTGCCGGGCAGGTCTCTATACACGGCAGCAACCTGGCCTTTGTCGCCGCCCCGCCAACTGGCGCGAGCCCGGGTGCGTTGCTGCTCCATCTCGGTGGTGAACCCTGCGCGATCAATGGTGAGTCCACGCTCGCGAGCCATCTCTTCCTGTTCATCGAGCGCGAGCCCGTAGGTGTCATACAGTTTGAATGCGGCCGCACCCGGCAGCAAACCGTTGACGGCCGATTTCGCTTCGTCCACAAATACTTTTTCGGCTACCTGGAACGTGGTGGCATAGCGAGTCTCTTCGTCCTTGACCACCCGGGCGACGCGCTGAATGCTCTCCATCATCTCGGGGTAGCCCGGGCGCATCAGTTCCGCCGTGAACCCGGCTAGTTGATACAAATATGGATCCTGCCGGCCGATCAGGCGGGCATTTCGGATGGCCCGGCGCATGATCTTGCGCAGCACGTAGCCCCTTCCTTCATTGGACGGGAGCACGCCGTCATGGATCAGGAATGCCGTCGCCCGGGCGTGGTCCGCGTTGATGCGAAGTGCTGTATCGGTGCGCGCGTCGTCCCCGTATGACACACCGAGCAGCTCAGCCGCGCGGTCGATGATAGGACGGATCAGATCGGTGTCGTAATTCGAGACCTTGCCCTGCAGCACCGCCGTGATTCGCTCCAGGCCCATTCCGGTGTCAATCGAGGGGCGTGGCAGCGGAGTCAACACACCATCCGCGGACCGCTCATACTGCATAAAGACCAGGTTCCAAATCTCAACAAAGCGCCCGCCACCGTCGTCAGGAAATTGTTCGTGCTCGCGCCCGGCCTCCGCGGCTTCAGGACCGAAATCGTAATGGATCTCCGAGCATGGCCCGCAAGGTCCGGTCTCGCCCATCTGCCAGAAATTGTCTTTCTCATCCAGGCGGAAGATGCGATCTTTCGGAACACCGGCGACTTTTTGCCAAAGCCGTTCCGCATCGTCATCTTCACGGAAGATCGTGACATACAGCTTGTCTTTCGGCAAACCCCAATCCCCGGTAAGGAGATTCCAAGCGAAGTCGATGGCCTCGGCCTTGAAGTAATCGCCAAACGAGAAGTTGCCGAGCATCTCGAAAAACGTGTGATGACGCCGGGTGTAGCCAACGTTATCGAGATCGTTGTGTTTTCCGCCCGCGCGCACGCACTTCTGCGACGTAGTGGCCCGCCTGTACTCGCGTGTTTCCTGTCCGGTGAAGACATCCTTGAACTGGTTCATCCCGGCGTTTGTAAAGAGCAAAGTAGGATCGTTACCCGGCACCAGGGAACCACTTCGCACCACCCGATGTTCGCGGGCGGAGAAGTAGTTCAAGAACATCTGACGGATGTCATTACCTGTCATGTAGTCCCATTTTCTCATGCGGGCGAAGCAGCTCTATTTAACGCGGAGGCGTTTCGATCAATAGTGCAGCAACGAGAACACGTCACGGCCCGGCAGCTTGGCGCGGCCTTGCAGAAAGTCCAGCTCCAGCACAAAGCCCAGCCCTACTACCTGGCCGCCCAGCTTTTCTACTAATTGAGTTACGGCCCGAGGGGTTCCTCCCGTCGCCAGATCGTCATCATTAATCAGCACCTTCTGACCATTCTCGATGGCGTCTTTAT
>JBBSHP010000606.1:0-3958 GCA_038232555.1 Bryobacterales bacterium | reverse complement strand
CCCGAACCGGAGGAACACCACCGAGGAGCGATAAGGGAGATTGCCAGGTTAGAGTTGCTCCCACGGAAACTTCCGGGGATCGCCAAGTCACCGCTCCATCCCGTCCGGCTCTTGCACGGTGTTTGAGGAACGCGGAGATGGGGAGTGGTCCGCAGCATGGGCGACAGCGCGGGAAACCGTACGGTGCGCATAGTAGTGCGGATTCGGCTTGTCTTGCCGAAAGCTCTCGATCTTGGCTTCAATAACGGCCGGCGACTCGCCACGCTCCAGCGCACGGAGCGCGAACGACCAGTCCCGCTCGGATTGTGAGACTCCGCCACCCCCGCCGTAGTAGTGCCGCAGTTCCGTCGAATTGCTCGTAAGCCGTTCGATTTGAAAGGCCGGAAAATCTTGTGGACAATAAGTGCGCAGGCCTGGTTCTTCGTGAATGTTTTTCACATAGTGCGGCTTCTCGTATTTGCAATTACGAAAGCCCGGTAAGCGCAGCACGCGCGAGCAGTCCGTCACTGCGGGATCGGCCCCACACTGGGCAGCCATGCCACGAAGAGTGTTCTCCGCCGCTTGCTTCTCAAACCCATCAACGCTCCAAATGACTTGGTACTTGTCCGGTGAGGTATTTAGGACGTGATGCGGATTCGGCATACCGTCCGCGCTCAGGATCTTGTCCACCGCGGCCCTGCCGCCCACGTCAATATCGAGGTAAATGTGCCGGATCGTTTCGATATCCGCCTTCGTGCGTCCAGACGCTTCCAGCGTCACGGTGTTCATCGAAATGTAGACATCCTTTCCGCCGGCATTCTCGGCTCTCAGGTGCGCCTGAAACTGTGGCGAGGCTATCTTCTCGGCGGTGACGAACTTCTGGTTCACTCCTCCACTGCGGCGATCGATCAACACAACGGCCAACCAGTCCTCACGAGCAAAGTTCTCCCGAAGATAGGCCAGACTGGACCGACTGGCAAAAAAACAACGCTAAGGATTTCCGTGCTCCCTGAGCGAACGCTGGCAGGCAGGTATGGGTACGCTGGCCGGTATGTCAGCGCCACAACAGCTTACGCAAGCTCAGAGAGACCGTTTACAGACGGCCCACCATCTTCTTCGCAGACGGGAGATGGTTCGGCACTGGTTGCTATCGGAGGAAGACCGGTGTTGGGTCGAGGAGAAGCGTCGCCGGCCTAACCGGCTGGGATTTGCAGTTCAGCTTTGCCTTCTTCGCTATCCGGGTTGGCCTCTTGGGCCGGCTGAGAACCCGCCCCACAACCTGCTCAAGTTTGTCGCCGAGCAACTTGGTATCGAGGCTGACGAAGTAGCAAGCTATTCCCGGCGCCCACAAACCCGAACGGATCACGTGGGGCAGCTGGCTCGGCTCTACCGATTTCGTCAATACACATCTCCTTTTCCGGCTCTGTTGCGCGAGCAGATTCGAGCCGAGGCAATCGGTATTGAATCGGCTTACACCCTTGTCGAGCGCGCTATTGAATGGCTAAGAAGTCAGCGTGTGATCGTACCCGCTTTAGCCACATTAGAGTCCGTCGTAAGGAGTGTTCGCAGTGAAATCGAGCGCCACGTTTATGAGCGCCTCGAAAGAACGCTCACTCCGAATCAAAAGAAGACCCTCGACGGCCTTCTCGATGTAAGCCCTAAACGAGGCAGCATGTTGGGGTGGCTTCGCCGAGTTCCCAGCGCCTGTTCGGCAAACGGCATCCAAGATCTGATCCGGCGGCTTAACTGGGTCCGGAGCCTAGACATTCACCCAGACACCGCAGAGGGCATTCCTGCGACTCGGCTGCACCAGTTAGCGGCCCGCGGTGCACGGCATAGTCTGAGCCATTTCAGGAGGTTTCCTCCAGCCAAGCGGCATGCCATTCTGGCCTCGTTCCTGATCTACGTGGCCCAAGAGCTCACCGATCGAACGATCGGCTTCCATAATCGCCTGATCGGACGTATGTTTTACCGTTCAGAAAGCAAACAGTGGACGCACTTAACGGCGAGCGGCAAAACCGTCAATGAGAAGCTGCATAATCATTCCCGGCTGGTGCGGGCGCTGTCGGAGGCCCACCGGAACGGCACCGATCTCCAGTTGGCAATCGAGAGCGTATTCTCGTGGGACTATCTCGATCAAGAAGCCAACGAGACTTCCCATTTGACGAAGCCGTTAGAGTCTTCCAACTTTGAAAGCTTCCGTTCTCATTACCCCCAGTTCCGGCAGTACACGCCCAAGCTGCTAAGCGTATTCCGTTTCGATGGGATAGCGGTATACCAGCCGATGCTCGCTGGTGTGGAAGCAATTCGCCGTATGAACCGCGAAAGCCTTTCGGAGATTCCTGCAGATGCGCCCAAAGGTTTTGTGAAGCAGAAGTGGGCTCCCTTTGTCTTTACCGAAAAAGGTATCGACCGCTGCTATTACGAACTTTGTGTCTTCTCTGAATTGAGCGGTGGATTGAGGTCTGGCGATGTCTGGGTGGAAGGTAGCCGCCGCTACTTGAAGTTCGATGAATACATGATTGAACCCAGTCAATGGGCCAGTCAGAAGATCAAAATGTTGGACGCGGACGACCCGCTGCTGGACTGCGAGGGCTATCTCAGCAGCCGGAAGAACGCTTTGGCCGAACAACTCGGCCGAGTAGACGAACTTATTCGCAAGGGCCAGCTTCAGGAAGTACGCATGGAGGGCAACCGGCTGATCGTCTCTCCGCTGACCAAAGCCGTTCCCGACGAGACTGAGCAATGGGCTGGAAAGGTCTACGATCTCCTCCCCCGAATCTCTCTCACGCAACTTCTCGAAGAGGTTAGCAGCTGGACTCAGTGGACAAAGGCTTTCACTCACCTTTACACGGGACAGCCTATCGCGGACAAAACCGGCCTCCTTACGACCATTCTCGGGGCAGCCACGAATTTAGGGAAGACCAGGATGGCCGATACCACCGAAAAGTACACGGCAGACAGACTAGCTTGGATCGAAGACTGGTACCTCCGGGAGAGCACCTATGCGCGAGCTCTCGCCGCAATTGTTGAACTGCAAGGACAGATCCCCCTCGTTAAACAATGGGGATCGGGACGCACCTCTTCTTCAGACGGACAAGCGTTCCCGATTGCGTTTAAGAAACCCGTGATTGCCAACGTGAACGCCAAGTACGGACGTGATCCCGTGTCGACGATCTATACACATTTATCGGATCGGTATGCACCCTTCCATACCAAAGCCATTAGCTCCACAGTCCGCGATGCTACCCATGTGCTGGACGGCTTACTTCACCACGACCCGGACTTCCAAGTCGAAGAGCATTACACCGACACCTCGGGCTATACGGAACACATTTTTGCACTGTGCCATTTGCTGGGTTTCCGCTTTGCGCCGCGCATTCGTGGGCTCAGCGATCACCGCTTATTCTCTTTTGAGAAGCCGCCCGCAGCGGAAGGATTGGGTTCGCTCATTGGAGGCCGCATCCATACCTCCGTTATTCGTAAGCATTGGGATGAGGTGGCGCGGTTTGTTACCTCGATTCGGCAGGGATCCGCAAGAGCCTCACTCCTTGTCGCTAAGCTCGCTGCCCATCCCCGCCAAACCCATCTTGGATCCGCCTTTCGGGAGATTGGTCGGATCGAGCGAACACTATTTACTTTGGAATGGCTACAGGACCCGGAGCTAAGACGACGCGTGACAATCGGGTTGAACAAAGGCGAGGCCCACCATACGCTCAAACGTGCCATTCGCTTCTACCGGCGTGGCGCGATTCCTGATCGGACGCAGCTCGAGCAGGATTTACATGCGATGGCGCTCAATTTAGTGGTGGCAGCAATCACGTTGTGGAACACGGCTTACCTGGATCGGGCTCTCAAGAGTGTACAGAATCATGGAATTTCTTTGCCGGCCCAATATCTTCCCCACATCTCACCGCTAGGCTGGGAGCATATCGCCATCACCGGTACATATCAATGGAAGGGCACCGAATCCGCCTGG
>JBBSHP010000605.1:0-3970 GCA_038232555.1 Bryobacterales bacterium | reverse complement strand
TCCCGCTATCAGGAACTTCTCGCGGCTCCGTCCAAAGGTGGCTATTTTAACCGAAACATCCGCAACCGCTTCCGTCATAAGCGCTTACCGGAACTGGGCGCAATAAAGTAAGTGGCATTGGGCAGGAATGCCTGCCCCACAGTAAGCTAGAGCAGGATGTTGCGTGCACGCCGAGAGAGATCTTTTGCTCAATTGCTGAAACTGCTGAGAAAGATGGAGGGTGAATGGGACGCGCGGGCTCGCTTGAATGCGCGGCATTTTATCGCCAACGGAAAGCTCTCATTTATCGTGTTCCAGCACATTCCGAGCAAGGCCGTTATCGAAAATTACGTGCGCGAAACGCACCGCCTGCTGCGGCCCGGAGCTTTGTTCAAATTTCAGGTCACGGGATGCCCGGGTAAGCAACCCGCGCAGGATACCTACTGGCGCGGGGACGCAGATGTTCTGGTTGGGGTTCTTTGCATCTCAGACTTTCTCCGGCCTTTCCTTCGAAAGAAAGGCCTGCCGGCTCTCGACGATGACCTTGCGGGCTTCTTTGGGATCGCCCCACCCCAACGTTGCCGTGGTGCGGCCTTCGAGCTCCTTATATATGGTGAAGAAATGCTCGATCTCGCGATGCACATGCGCAAAGATCTGACCTAAGGTATGGACCTGGTCGTAGCGCGGACTCCGGTTCGGCACCGCCAGGATCTTCTGGTCCGTCTCGTCCTGGTCGATCATATTCAGGACTCCCACCGGTCTCACCTCGATCAGGCAGCCCGTGAAGCTTGGCTCTTCGACGAGGGCCAGCACATCCAGGGGATCTCCATCCGCGCCTAGAGTACCTGGGATAAATCCGTAATCCCCTGGGTAATGGACAGGGGAGTACAAGGTGCGATCCAGTCGAAAGACTCCCAACTTTTCGTCGTATTCGTACTTATTTGACGAGTTCTTAGGGATTTCGACGATCATGCGGACGAGTTCAGGGCACTCGGAACCAGGGTCCATGTCGTATAGCGAACGGCTCATCGCAAATCCAATCATCACTTTGATACTTAAGTATCCCGCATGAAAACGCCCTCTCAATCATTCAACTAAAAAAGTCTTGCAATCGGTATGTAGTTCGTGCAATTATCTTGCAAGCGGCAAAAAGTGGTTTTAAGTGGATTAAAGTGACGAACGAGGCGAAAACTGGCTCTGTAGACGCGCCTCGTGGATTTTATACCGCGAAGGTGGACGAGAAGGGCCGTCTCAAGCTACCCACACTTTTCCAAGAATTTTTCGGCGGAGAGAAGCTTTTCGTGACTAGTCTGGACACCCGGATAGCGCGAATTTATCCAGTTTCGCTGTGGCAGAAGAACGAGAGCTTGCTTTTCGATGAGACGGACGACCCTGAAATGGCGGCTGACATTGCATTCATCGCGAATCACTTCGGCGCCGATGCCGAGATCGACACTCAGGGGCGAGTGCTGTTACCGACCGGCTTGCGCCGGGCGCTCAACCTGGAAAACCAGACGGTGTGGCTGGATTGCACGCAGGGCGGAGTGAACGTGTGTGGGAAAGAGGTTTACGAGGAGCGCCAGCGGCGGGCCACGGATAATCTGGCGTCGAAGCTGAATGCGCTCAAGAAGAAGGGTCTGAAATAGAGCCATGTATGCATGTCCCGGTAATGCGTGGGGAAGCGTTGGAATATCTCGCCATACGTCCGGACGGGGTGTACGTGGACGCCACCATGGGACTGGCCGGACATACAGTGGCTATCGCGGAGCGGCTGAGGGCGGGGTCCTCGGGCTTGGTTCTGGCGATCGACCGGGATGCCGAATCGCAGCAGCTTGCGCTCGCGGCGATAGAGCCGGTGGCGGATCGGGTGCGAATGCATCACGGGAAATTTTCGGAACTGCCGCAAGCGCTGGCGGCCAACGGAATCGAGCGGGTGGATGGGTTATTAGCGGACCTGGGAGTGAGCCGGTATCAACTGACGGAGCCGGAACGGGGCTTCTCGTTTATGTCGGACGCTCCTTTGGACATGCGAATGGATCGAAGTCAGGGAGAGTCGGCGGCGGAGCTGCTCAATTATTCTCCCGAGAAAGAGCTTGCCAACATTATTTTTCAGTTTGGCGAGGAAGGAAGGTCGCGGCAGATCACCAGAGCAATCGTTCGGGCGAGGCCTCTTCGAACCACTGGGCAGTTAGCCAGGGCAATACTCGAAGGGTCCTTCGCCAGAACGGGTCGCCTGCACCCTGCTACGCGAACCTTCATGGCGATCCGAATCGCAGTGAATGGGGAACTGGAAGAGCTGGACGAGTTGCTAGAGATAGCGCCGCAGCTTGTAAAGCCGGGCGGGCGGATCGTGATTATTACGTTCATGTCGCTCGAAGACCGAAGAGTTAAGCGCAGTTTTCAGAGTTTGGCCCGGACAGGCCAAGCCCTTCTGCTCACGCGGCACGTGGTGAGGCCGTCGGCGGAAGAGGTGGCGTCGAATCCTGCGTCACGCAGCGCGAAGTTGCGGGCGATAGAGATGATGCCCAGCTGAGCTGGCCAGGGCTAGGAACGATTTGGGTATTTACCTTGTTGGAGAAACATAGAAGATGGCAACCATAGCAGGCATTCTCGACCGTTTTTCGTTATCGCGCGCCTATGATCAGGCGGTATCACAGACTCGTGCCGGCGACGACCAACCCTTCCGCATTCGCGCGATTGCGCATGAGCAAATCTATTTTTTCGCGAAGCGAATCGATAATTCCCGCGTTGTACGCCAAGCCGAACCGCGGGCTGGAAAGATCGCGTGGCGATCGATTGGCAGCGGCTTCACGGGAGCCGTGATTCTGGTTGCAGTGCTGCTGCCAGCGCTGTACGGGATGCTGGAAGGCATCCAGTTGGAAACACTGCGCAAGGAAAGACAGCGACTGATTGCAGACCGCAGCGTGCTGGAGCTAAGAGAGACCCAATTGACGAGTTCCGACCGGCTGGAGCGTCTGGCGTTTGAACAACATTTTATCGATCCCGATCCGCAAAGCATCGTGTACGTCTCCGGGAAGCCGGACGGCACCTTAGCGCAAGCCATGGCTCCCCCACCCATGGCGGCAGGCGGCGCTTCGAACTAGACCAGCCTTCTCGAAAGCCGCCCTCGTGGAACCTTCTAACGTGGTACCTCCGGCAGTGGAAGTTCCCGCTGCGAAACGGGTAAAACTGCTTGGACGGCTGATCCTGCTATGGGTAGCCATCATCGTTGTCCGCCTATTCAAGCTGCAGGTTCTGGATCACGATTACTATGTTGAACTCGCTCAGCAGCAGCAGGAGCGGGTGCTGGAGATCCAGGCGCCGCGGGGAACCATTCTCGACCGTACCGGCCAGGCGCTGGCCATCAGCGTACCTGTGGATTCCGTTTGTATTAACCCAATGAGTGTTCCCGATGCCTCGGTGGCTTCGGATATTCTGGCGGGCATGCTGAAACTCAATGCGGCGGACCTGCTCTGGAAAATCAAGGTAGCGCAGGCCAGGCACCGCGGGTTCATGTGGGTGAAGCGGAAGGTGACAGAGCAAGAAGCGGAGCGGCTGCGAAGACTTGCCCTGGGCTGGATCGAGTTTCGTACGGAAAGCAGGCGCATGTACGCGCTGGACGGCCTGGCGGCGCACGTTATCGGCAGTGTCGATTTTGAGGAGAACGGCAACAGCGGCGTCGAACAGAGTCTGAATGAAGATCTGCAGGGCCATGCGGGCAGCATGCACATGCGGGTAGATGTGAAGCAGCGGGGCAGGGAAGGCCGAATGGACAACGCTGCGTCGCCGGGCAAGCCGATTCAACTTACGATTCATGGCCGGTTGCAATACATTGCCGAGACCGAACTCAGGAAAACGGTGTTAGCGCATCATTGCAAGTCCGGCAGTATTGTGGCGATGGATCCGAAGACGGGTGAGATTCTGGCCATGGCCAATTACCCGGCGTTCGATCCGAACCAGCCGCCCCAACCGGGACAGGACCTAAGCGCGC
>JBBSHP010000604.1:0-3973 GCA_038232555.1 Bryobacterales bacterium | reverse complement strand
GGCTTTTCGTGCAGTTCTTTGATGCCCTGAATAATGGCGCGCCGCGAAACGCCCGTTTCGCGAGACACGACCGAAGTGCCGCCGAATCCGATGGCCACACTCTCGGAAGCCGCCACAAGACGTCGCATCCGCTCATCAAGAAATGGGGTTAGTTTCTCAAATCGAACGCGAATCTGGTCGCCTTCCGCCACTGCAACAAGTATAAAACATTTCTTGCGCAGATATGTTCCACTTATTTTGTGACGATCCCTAAGCCTGGCGGGAGATCCCCACGGCGCTTGGCTAAGCCGGGCGGCAAACCGCTATCATCCCGGTAGTCGCGAGTAGTTGGATAAGCCTGATAAGGTCTTGCGTCCGGCTGGTTGCCATGTTTATTCCCGTGGCGGTCACCCACTTCGCGAGGTGTCTTCCGCTCAAAGTCCCCGTGGTTGTCACTCACTTCGTGAGGTGTTTTCCTGTCGAAGTCCCCGTCACCTTTGCCCTTGCCGTGCTTGTCTTTGTCGTGATCCGCGCAGCAGTCCGGTGACGCTCACCAGAAGGCATGTTCCAAGTAGTACAAAATTGCGCATGTTTCAATTCCCCTACAAAGGTTCAGAGCAGTTGCATGCCCGTGATGCAGTGAGAGGTTGGGCAGAAGGTCCTGAATAACCAGCCTCATAAGAGGGTGACCTTTGAGAATGAGAGCGTGCACAATTTTGCAATTGCCTCGTCACGATTTTCCTAGAGGCTTGATAGGCTATGACATCGTAGTCCCGGATCAGAAGTGGAGTGGTGGTGAGGGTGGCTGTAATCAGCCGTCTTTCGATCTTCTTGATCAGCAGGAGCATGGCGAGGTGGATGGATCCCGATGAGGCTAAAGCCAGTTCCTGAACCACACCCGTGACGGCGACCGGGTTGCTTCTCGATGAAGAGAGGTGATCAATATGAAACGACGCTTTTTTGTCTTACCGCTATTTGCAGTTTTTGCACTCACCGGCTTTGTGAGCAGTCCAGTCAGTGGGATGAACAACGGAGGTCACTCTCCCACACGCTACCAGGTTCGCCGAGCCACATACCCTGTCCGCTCTCAACGTGTACGGTGCCGCTGCACAGAGAATGGCGCGGTTCGGAGAGCGACGTATTACCGCTCGTACGAACCGCGCCGGTCCTATGCTTATAGCCGCGTTCGGCCGCTAGCTTACCGAGCCGCTCCGAGCGCCTATTATCCGGAGCGGAATTACGTACGGCGCGATTACGTCGAGCGCGAGTACACCGACTACTCGGTGCGGCGGCCTCGCTCCAAGAAGAAGTCTGTCGCGATTGTGGCCGGCAGCGCGGGAGCGGGTGCAGCCATCGGCGCCTTGGCGGGTGGCGGGAAGGGAGCTGGAATCGGAGCACTGGCCGGGGGCGGGGCCGGATTCGTTTATGATCGGTTGACGCACAACCATTCGCGCGGCTACTAGGCGGTGGGGCGGTCAACTCAAACTGTCAACGGGAGTGCGCGTCCGCGGTTGCTCCCGCCGCCATGTTTTGATTGAACCAGTTGACCGTCCGCTTCAAAACGTCTAAGACGTGCTGCGGATCGCGAAAGCCATGACCTTCACCCGGGTAAATGACGAACTCTGTTTTTACGCCCAGTGTCTTCAAAGCATGCCAGAATTCGTACGATTGCGGGGCGGGGCACTCGCCATCGCGCTCGCCCACCACGATAAGCGTGGGGGTCTTGACCTGCTTGATGTAAGTAATCGGTGAACTCTTGGCATAGACCGCGGGGTCGTCATAGACGGAAGCGCCGAAGTAGGGAAGCATCCATTGGTCGATCGAGTTCTCGCCGTAGTAACTTTGCCAGTTGGAGATACCTGCTCCCGACACGGCAGCCCGAAAGCGATTGGTCTGAGTGACGCTCCACATGGTCATGAACCCGCCGTAGCTCCAGCCGCCGATGCCTATGCGCGTTTGATCCACCGGATAGGTCTTCACCACCTTATCGACCCCCGCGAGGATATCGCGCAGGTCGCCGTGCCCGAAATCTTTGACGTTGGCGTGGGTGAAGGTTTCGCCCTGGCCGTAGCTGCCTCGGGGATTCGGGAAGAATACGAAGTAGCCCTGGCCCGACATCACAGAGAGGTCGAAGAATGCGCCCGGCCACCTGGGCTGAGCTTCAGCCGCCGGCCCGCCGTGCACGGCCACCACCATAGGATAGTGTTTGGCTGGATCGTATGACAGGGGTTTGAGTAGCCAACCCTGCACGGGGAAGCTGTCGCTTTGCCAGTGCATGCTCTGCGGCTGCCCCCACAATGGGTGCAGGCCAGAGTTGGCTTTGGTTAGCTGATTCCAGTTGCCCGGCTTGCCGGTCCAGACTTCCGGCGGCATGGTCCAGGAGCTCCGAATCGCGCCACTGGCAGTTCCATCGGTGGTGAATGCAAGATTCAGGGATTCGGGGCCTTTCCAGATTCGCTCGGTCTGGCCGGAAGCCAAATCCAGCATAGCGATGGCCGTCTCACCGGAGACGTGTTCGGTAAAGAGCATACGCTGGGAGGAAGGCAGCCATTGAAACCAGTTCGGGGTAGATTTGCGGTTCGGCGTCAGATTTTTTGGAGTCTGGTTTAGAGCGGCACCGCCCGGGGCTGCCGAAACCGTGTAGATTTCACCGCCGGTGGAACCTTCATCGCTCATGATGCCGCTGATGAATGCGACCGTTTTGCCGTCCGGCGACCAGCGCGGAACGGCGAGTTGCATGGCTGGCGCAGGTTTGAAGATTTTGGTGACGGTCCCGGTAGCGGCGTGAATGGAGTAGAGCTGCGCAATGTACCAGTTATTGTCGCCGGCTCCGGGAGCCGCGGTGTAGGCGAGCCGGTCGCTGCCCGGCGACCAATCGTATTCGTAAACGTACATATCGGCCGGGGTAATCGGCCGGGCGGCGCCGGACTGGGCATCAATCAAGGTGAGGCGCTGTTCGTACACATGGGATTCGACTACGCCGGAATCGGGGGTGGTGGCCTCGGTGGGTCCGGGAATGCGTGCCGAGTTTTCGATATAAAGTACGGCGATGCGATGGCCATCGGGCGCCCAGCGAGGGTCGCTCAAAGAGCCCTTGAGAGAGGTGAGCTTCTTGGGCTTTCCCGATCCGGGCGTGGCCACGTACAACTGCACTTGGCCCGTGGATCCGACATCGGAGAGGTACGCCAGCTTGCCATCGTGAGACCAGGCGGGATTGCGTTCGGTGCAATGATCGGAGGTGATTCGCCGCGGCGCCGATCCGTCTACGAGATACTTCACCATGACGGACGAGATCTTGGACTCGCTCTTGTCCTTGGTGCGGGTGCCTTCGACCCAGGCCAGCCAGTGCCCGTCTGGCGAGATCGCTATCTGTCGGAAGTTCCGAACAGCTAAGAGTTGATCGATGGTCTGATCGAGGGAGGGCGGCGTCTGCGCAAACGCGCCAGGCAGCAGGAGTAAAAATACGGCCAGCTTGCACATGGAATCAACTCCATCGTACAAGACTGGCCGCTTGAGGAAGAATGCTTTTCAACAAAACTAGCGGTCGCTTCTGTTCATACGATTGCCGCCTTCCTGGACGGCGTAGTCGGCCGGGACTGCGAACAGCGAAGCGGCGGGCTCAGCCCGTTGCACGTTGTTCAGGGTATAGGTGGTCTCGCCTGAACGGGGATCGCTGTGTTTGCTCATTACAACGAGATGCAAATCGTCGGAGTACCACGTTTCGGAAACGATGTTGATGGGCCGATCGTTGCCAATCTCGCCAACGGGAATGGTGTGGGTGACACGAGTTCCGGACGCCACCACCCCGGTGATGGTCTGATTGCCGAGTGACTCAGTCTTGACATTCGCCTGAGCTTTGGCCCTATGCTCTGCGCGCAGCTTGTCGGCCTGAGCGGGAGCCCCCTCAGCATGCCTTCTAAGACTCTGCGCATTCTTTCCGTTGCTATCCTGCGATTCCGACCGCCGGTACTGGAAGCTGCTGACACGCATTTTG
>JBBSHP010000603.1:0-3986 GCA_038232555.1 Bryobacterales bacterium | reverse complement strand
GAAATATTCATGTCCGGTCCCGGTGTTGTCACCATTCTGGGGCGAAGAAGTTGCACAATTTCCTCGGCGGAGCCAGAGGGCAACGCGAAACCTGCACCAAGCGGCTGGCATGTGCCGATTCAGCTTGCACCCGCGCGCGCAAGCTGATCTAAATTGGCGGATGGCTTGGACGCACATCAGGTGACGGCTGGTCGTCACAACAGAGGTGTGGCCCAAGGTAGCTCTGTCTAGGTGGATTGGGGTTGCCGCGCACCTGTCTTCTCTAACAAAAGTTCCGGTTAAACAGCTTGGAGAACCTCGATTCGGCGAGTTCTCGATTTGCGAGTTCGAACCTTTGTTCGTCTCGGGGAGTCAAATATTCCCGGGACGCTCCCGAGTCGCTTCGGTTAACTGACCGACTCGGGACCGGAAGACGTGCAGATAGTGTCAGCCTTCATCACGGGGTCCGAGCGTAACGCTGGCGCTGCGCTAAATTCGATCAGACCAGCAATCCCGGGCGCGGGAGGATTCCCGAACGCCCGGGAAGCAGTAACCGCTCGCTCAGTACAGGTAATCTTTTCCGATGTAAGGACGGGACCGTCCACTATAGGTGGGACGTCCGCAATCGCAACTCGCGTGATGTGTCTGGATGGGTCGGGATGCACCCATTTACCCCCTTGGTAGACAAATTACTTTGTCGTTCTGATCTGGAGATTGGAAAGCAACCGGTCAATCATAATTGTAATTGTGTCAGTCGGATCGTTGAAAGGATGCTATTACTGCCAGATTGAAGCGACGAGGGGCGCGGTCCGGGGTTCCGTCGAGTTACTTCAGCCCTTTGTTATCTTGGGTCCGATGTAGACCACCTTGATCTTGCTTTGGTCGCTGGGCCGTTTCCACTCAAAATGAACTTTCCATGCCAAGGGCAAAACAGCCGATTTCCGGACCCAATCGGATCAGTGAACGTAAACTCATTCTTGAAGCGATAGGGAGCTTGGCCGCGTCGGTAGCTGACGAAGAAGAGCGGAGTTCAGTCGTCACCAGAAAAGTGAATTGGCCAAGGACGGGTGGCAGGCGCTCGGCGCAGCATTTTGGTGGACCTGGACGGGTTCGAACCGTCGACCTCTTCCATGCCATGGAAGCGCGCTCCCAACTGCGCCACAGGCCCACAAGCTGGCTTTCCAAACTATAACATACGGGTCTGACAATGCCGGAATCCTTCCTCAGTGCTAAAATGCACCTTCCAATGCGCTTCGCCACAGCTCTCGTCCTTTGTAATTTCGCAGCGTTGATTCCGCTCGCCGCTCAAGACGTCAAGCTCACCAGCGGTCTGAATGACGAGCAGGTATTACAGCGTAATCCGCACCAGGCCGCCGATGTTCATCTCACCGGCACCGTCGCGGGTAAGAAGACCAACGGGAAGCCCATTGAGGCGCGAATCACTTCCCCCCAAGGTGTGCTTCCCAGCTTCGATTGGGTGCCAGTGGGGCGCGTGCAGAAACTTGACTGGAGTGCCGACCTGATCGGTATCCCCACTGGCGGGCCCTATCGCATCCAGATCCGAATGCGGGGCGGAACGTCCTTGATCACGGTCAGCAACGTTCTGGTAGGAGACCTTTGGATTCTGGCTGGGCAGTCGAACATGGAAGGAGTCGGCGATCTCATCGATGTGCAGCAACCGAATACGATGGTGCACAGCTTCGATTTGGCTGACCATTGGAATGTGGCCGAAGAGCCCCTGCATACTTTGGTAAGTGCCGTGGACCGCGTGCATTGGCGCAACAGTCCACAGGGCGAGCCAGAGCGCTGGAGCGGCGCGCGCCTTCAGCAGTACATCGCGGCGCGCAAGAAAGGCGCGGGACTCGGATTGCCCTTTGCCGTCGAGATGTTCAAACGCACAGGCGTTCCGATCGGTTTGATCCCGTGCGCTCATGGAGGCACCTCCATGGAGCAGTGGAGTCCGTCATTGAAGGACAACGACGGTGACTCCCTCTACGGTTCCATGCTGCGGCGCTTCAAAGCAACCGGTGGGCGAGTGCGTGGAGTGCTCTGGTATCAAGGCGAATCGGATGCTAACGCGAAAGCTGCCCCCGCTTTCGCGGAGCGCTTCCAGAGCCTGGTAACAGCCATTCGCACGGATTTTGATGATCCCCGGCTCCCGTTTTATTACGTACAAATTGGCCGCCACATCAACAACGCGAATGCGGTGGAGTGGAACGCCGTGCAGGAAGCACAGCGGCAGGCTGAACTTCATATTCCACACTCCGGTATGGTGGCCGCAGTGGATGCCACGCTCGACGATGGCATTCACGTCAGCACGCCCGATCTCAAGCGGCTAGCGCGACGGTTGGCCGATCGCGTTTGTCACGATCTGTTTCCCCGGCTCAACAACTATGGGGAGTTGAAGCCCGGTCCGCGTCCGGACTCGGCCAAGTTTGAAAACGGAATCGTGAAAGTCGAATTCACTGACGTGAACGGCCGCCTGCTGTCGGAAGGCCGGATCTCCGGATTTTCGATTCATCAGGCCGACGGCAGCCCCGTTCCCCTTATCTTTAAAGCTCGGGTGGATCCGGCGGAAGCCAGCACTGTGCTGCTTTACCTCGCTGGCCGTCTGCCCGAGAAGGCGACGCTCCACTATGGCTACGGGAAAGACCCGTACTGCAACCTGCACGACGCCAACGATAATGCCGTCCCGGTGTTTGGCCCAATACCGATCCAGTGAGTTCGCTGCGTTCGCGCTGGCAGCACGTGTGATCGCGGCCGCTCGCATCGAATCCACGCTCCGCGCTGGGCGCCAACACTTTTCGCCAGTATCCACCACCCGCTGCCATGTTGATCAAGCATTTCCGATAGAATCTGAGACATGCTTCGCGTGAGAATATTGCTGGTTTGCGCGGTCCTCTCGATCTTTCCCGCCATCGCGCAGACGGTCGGCGCGAGTGTGCATGGTACGGTTACCGACCCCTCCGGCGCAGTCGTCCCACAGGCGAGGATTAGCATCCGCAACATTGCCACCGGAGTGGTTTCCGATCTTGTCTCCGACTCCTCGGGTAACTTCCGGGAGCCGGTGCTCCAGCCCGGAGACTACGAAGTCCGCACCAGCGCCGCGGGGTTCCAAACCGTGCTCCGCAAGGGGCTGCATCTCGATGTCGGTCAGGATGCCGTTCTCAACGTTTCACTGGAGGTCGGCGCCACGGCTGTTGAGGTGATCGTGAATGCACGTGCCACACGCATCGATACTGCATCGGGATCTCTCAGCGGCCTGGTGGATGACAAACAGATTCGCGATCTTCCGTTAAATGGCCGGTCGTTCCAGCAACTCGCGCTGCTGCAGCCTGGTGTGAATGCCGCGCTGGCCGCGGGAAGCGACGTGGTGGGCGGCCGTTCGCCCAAGATCTCGATCAACGACGCCCGGCCCGAGCAAAGTAGTTTCCTGCTGGACGGCACCGACATCAACAACGTCTATAACAAGACGCCCGGGTCGGTAGGCGGCGTGTTGCTGGGCGTGGAGGCTGTTCTCGAATTTCAGGTGCTCACGAACGCTTATTCAGCCGAGTTTGGCCGTTCGGCCGGAGGCATCGTGAACGCGGTCACCCGCTCCGGCACGAATTCCCTGCATGGCTCTGCGTTTGAATTTTTGCGCAACTCCGCACTCGATGCAAAGAACTTCTTCGATCCGCTCTCGCGCGATATTCCCGCCTTCCGGCGCAATCAGTTCGGCGGCACGGCCGGAGGACCCATCCGGCCGAATAAGACTTTCTACTTTGGCGCTTTAAAAATCTGGTTCGTCAGAAAAACTCGTGGGTTGATTCGGGCTCTGGGAGCTTGCCAAGTGAGTGATAGAGAGCGAGTTCGAGGCAGCGGAACGTCCGGAAGCCGTAGGATTTTCTCATAGTGACTTTGGCTTTGTTGTTCAGGCCCTCGACGACGCCGCTGGAAAAGAGCTTTTGAGCGTGGAAGTAATTGAGGATGAGTTCGCGATGCTCACGCATTGAGCGGGCGATCTT
>JBBSHP010000602.1:0-3997 GCA_038232555.1 Bryobacterales bacterium | reverse complement strand
GGCGGGAGATACTGCGCGGAACCCTCGACGCCGATCGTGCAGAGCGCCATGTCTCGGAAAACGCACGGCAGCGCTGGGAGCCTGGATGTGAATCTGCCGCTGAGTGGGACGCCCGCGATTGAATGCCGGAGCGGCGGTGCCACCGGTGATTATACCCTTGTCGTTACCTTCCTCGCCAACGTCTCGGTGAGCGGAACTCCGCAAGCGACGGTCACCTCCGGGAGCGGGGCAATCGGCAGCGGCGGAATGAGCAACGGGGGCATCGTGACGACCAGCAGCAACGTGGTCACGATCCCGCTGACCAATGTGGCCAATGCGCAGACGATCAACGTGACGCTGAACAACGTGAACGGGGTCGCCAACGTCACCATTCCGATGGGCGTGCTGGTCGGCGACGTAGATGGCAACGGCGTGGTGAACGCAGCCGACGCGGTGCAAACGCGCAATCGCTCCGGCCAGGTGACGGACGGCACCAATTTCCGCTACGACGTGGACGCCAACGGCTTCATCAACAGCGGGGACGCAGTCATCGTGCGCTCCTTCTCCGGCACCGCGCTGCCCTAGGACCGAGCTCCGTCGTGGAATCGGCATCCCTGCCGATCGTCTCGAACCGATCGGCTGCAAGCCGATCCCACGCGCTGCCGTAGCATTTCGAACGAGCACGATGCAAACCAAGTTCCGGCATCTCGCGCGCAAACGCGCGGAGATCGGGGAATTGCACCCCCGCCGCGAGGCGCGTAGGGCGGTCCGCCGTGATTTTTCGCCTGCCCCCTAACCAGGCAGGGAGAAGCAGGACGTCCTGCTGCCTGTCTATAGCCCCGTTTTCGCTTCCCCGTGTCCAAATGATATCGGCGGAAGTCATGAAACCGATCTTGCTCTCCCCCGCTGTGGAGCCAAACGATGAGTCTGACGCTCTGACTATTTGCTTTAAGAGATTCTCTTACAGCCGTTGGCGGGAACGGAGCTGCCGCTCTATTCGCCGCTCGGGAAGCGGTAACCAAAAAGCCGAAAAGTCCTTAGAAAAATGTTGACGCCTTCGCAACATTTTCGCTATAAGCGAGACCTAACGCGGAAACGCAAACCAATCGAATCCTCCAGAATCAAAATTATGAAAAAGACATCAGCAATACCATCAGTTCTCATCTGCCTATTTACCGCTCTGACATTCGCAGTTTCCAGTCCGGCAGCCCGAGCCAGCAACCCCACCACCACTTGGATCGGCGCCAGCAATGGCGACTGGTTCAATCCAGGGAACTGGAACAATGGAGTTCCGGATTATTCGAAGGACGCGTTCATTAACAATGGCGGCAGGGCGGAGATCAACCATTCGGGGGCCACGGCCCGTACTCTGACTCTCGGGGAGGCTCCGGGAAATGCAGGCACGGTGAGCGTCGATGGGCTAAACGGCGGTTCCTTGTCGGTAGGGTCGGGTCCCCGGCCCAGCTCGCAGCCGGCGGCGATCCCTTCTGATGAAGGTGCCATTTATGTCGGCTATGGAGGCAGAGGCACTTTGAGCATTACCAATAGCGGAACTGTTTCAAGTGAATCTGGTTTTATCGCCGCTTTGGCCAACGATCCCACGGTCAGGCAGTCAAACGGTGCCGTCACAGTGGACGGGGGCGGCTCTGTCTGGCAGATTGGCGGCGAGAACGACTTTCGACTTTTCGTCGGCGGAGCCAGCACCCAGACCAGCACCTTTGTCGACGGCGGGACCGCGCTCTTGAGCGTCACGAATAGCGGAGCCGTTCAAGTCGATAACTACACTCAGTATGTTACCTCCTTTATCGTGGGACGCTCGGGCACCTTCACGGGTGGCGGGAGTCTCACACTGAACACCCCAAATTTCTTTTCGAGCCTTGCTCAGGTCCGCGGGACGCTCGCCCCCAGTGTCGGACTCAAGATTTACGGCAATCTTCGTCTATTCGACCAGGCCACGACGGTTTGCAATGTGAAGCCACAGGTCGCGGATCGGGTCGAAGTTATCGGGGTGGCGAGACTGGGCGCCCGGCTGCAAGTCACGCTAGACGGAACGTTTACGCCTGCTGTTACGCGATACACCCTTTTGCACGCCAGCGGCGGCATAGATCCGCAGTTTGCCACGTTCCCAAACGAGTCTATTATTTACAAACCCAACAACTTTACTCCGCGCATCAGCTATGATGCATACAACGTTTACCTCGATCTAGATTTTCTCCAGTGACGGGGATGCAATCCGAGTGAAGGCCGCTTTGAATATGGATTTAAACACATTCCGCTCGCCGTTTCGATCCAGGTGCGCCCTCGCTCTTTTTCTTCGTCTCGCCGGGAGCGCATGTCTGTTGGGGATGGCAACGCCGCGGGCATCGTCGCAATCGCCACCGCCGCAGAACTTAACTGGAGCGCTTACCTTCGCAGAGCGCGTGGATTATCAGCTCGCGATCGAAGAGGTCTATTGGCGGCATCGAATCTGGCCCCAAGGCAATCCGCGGCGAAAACCGGCGCTCGATGAAGTACTCCCAAAGAAGGTCATCGAAGGAAAAGTCAGCGATTATCTACGGATCTCCGAGGCGTTCGGGGACGACCGGCAACACCGAATCACCCCTGTGCAGCTGCAAGCGGAAATGGATCGCATGGCTAGTCACACGAAGCAGCCAGAGATCCTGCGCGAACTATTCGGAGCGCTCGGCAACGATCCATTTCTAATCGCAGAGTGTCTGGCCGGACCGCTGCTGGCGGGTCAAATTGTCGATGAGCTGGCGAGGAATCGCGGTGCGGAGGCTTCGGCGTCAAACGCCGGGACGTCTGACACAAGCAGCCCTGCATTACCGACTGCCCTCTCATCGCGGGTTTACAGATTGCCAGAGATCACGGATGCCTGCGCAGATGATTCCTGGGCCGCGACAACGACGCTAAACGCGCCGGCTCCGCGCGAGGACCACAGCCTGATCTGGACCGGAAGCGAACTGATTGTATGGGCGGGGTTCAACTATGCTTCCGGCTACATGAACACCGGCGCGAGGTACAATCCAGCCACGGACAGTTGGACGGCTATGAGCACCACGAACGCGCCAAGCGCGCGAGCAGGTCGGGACGGAGTGTGGACTGGGACTGAAATGATCGTGTGGGGAGGGAATCAGTTGGACACCGGCGGCAGGTACAACCCAATGTCAAATAGTTGGGTAGCTACCGGCAGCATGAACGCGCCCACGGGACGCGCTGCTCAGACCGCAGTGTGGACCGGAAATGAAATGATCGTCTGGGGCGGCGTCGGATGTACCGGTAACTGCAAATTAAACACTGGCGGCAGATATAATCCGATAACAGACAAGTGGACCGCCACCAGTACGGCGAACGCCCCGAGCGCACGATTGTATCACAAAGCCGTGTGGACCGGCAGCGAGATGATTGTCTGGGGCGGAAGTCCCGGGTATCAGCATACCGGGGGCAGATATAACCCCGTCACTGACACTTGGACGCCTACGGGTCTCGCGAACGTCCCGTCGGGCCGCGACCACCACACTGCGGTCTG
The DNA here is from genome assembly GCA_038232555.1 of Bryobacterales bacterium. Lineage (GTDB taxonomy): Bacteria > Acidobacteriota > Terriglobia > Bryobacterales > Bryobacteraceae > JBBSHP01. Next base: position 489 of record JBBSHP010000602.1, on the reverse strand, counting down.
GACCGGCCGTGAAATGATTGTCTGGGGCGGCGTCGATGAGTCCTTTGAGTTCACGACTACCGGCGGTCGATACGACCCCATGACAGATAGTTGGGTGGCGCTCAGCCTGGCCAACGCGCCCGCGCCACGCAGTTCCCACAGCGCCGTGTGGACGGGCCGCGAAATGATCATTTGGGGGGGCGGCGACCAGGTTGGCAGTTTCAACACTGGTGGCAGATACAATATCGCAACCGACAGCTGGCGAGCGACCACGACGACAAACGCACCTGCGGCTAGAGAAACTCAGCCCGCCGTCTGGATCGGCAATAAGATGATGGTTTGGGGCGGGTTCAGCTCCTACATGGGTTTCGAGTTGAGTACCGGCGGCATGTACTGCGCGGAACCCTCGACGCCGATCGTGCAGAGCGCCATGTCTCGGAAAACGCACGGCAGCGCTGGGAGCCTGGATGTGAATCTGCCGCTGAGTGGGACGCCCGCGATTGAATGCCG
>JBBSHP010000601.1:0-3998 GCA_038232555.1 Bryobacterales bacterium | reverse complement strand
GAAATGCGTTCCCGCCGTTGAGGCTAAGTGACCGCCCGCCGAGAAGCCCATCATGCCGATGTGGTCGGGGCTGACGCCGAAGTCTTTGGATTGCGACCGAACTATGCGAATGGCGCGCTGCGCATCTCCCAACTCAATCGGATGATGGTAGCGCGGGCCCAGGCGATACTTCAACACGAACGCGGTGATCCCCAGGCCATTCAGATAATTGGCGACCTGCCGTCCTTCGTGATTGTCGGCCAGTGCTCCGTACCCGCCGCCCGGGCAGACGATCACGCCCGTGCCCACCGGATCCCGGGCCACATAGATCGTGAGAGTGGGCTTATCCCGGTCCTCGTCACCCAATGCGCCGGGCGCCTGGCCGCTCCACAACGGAATTGTGCGTGGGCCCGTTCCCGTTTGCGGGAACACCACAGCCGTACCAAAAAGAAGCAATGCAATCAGTTTCATTCGACAGCATCCATGATACGCCGATAGCTGTCATAGCGGGCTGTCGAGATCAGGCCGGCTGCCACGGCCGGCAGCACCGCGCAGTTGGGCTCGTGGGTATGGGAACAATCCGAGAAGGCGCACTGTGCCGAGTAACTATCGAACTCATGAAAATAGTTACGAACCTGGGCCGCCGTAACTTGCCATAACCCGAATTCGCGGATACCGGGCGTGTCGATGATCACGCCGCCACCCGCCAGCTTGTACAGTTTGGACGACGTGGTGGTATGCCGGCCGGTCTCGTGCACCTCGCTGACCGCCTGCGTTGCTATCGCCAGGCCAGGAACCAGTGCATTCAGGAGCGACGACTTGCCCACGCCGCTGTGCCCCGCGAAAACACACATTCGGCCTGCCAGTAGATCCGCCATCTCCTGCAAACCTTGACCGGTGCTCGCCGAACAGAGCACGATCGCGATTCCGATCTCGCGGTAAGCTCCAAGCAACGACTCAATCTGAGCGCCACTCTCTTCGATGAGGTCTGCCTTGTTGACGCAAATCAGGGGCTCCGCACCGGAGTTCTCGATTGCGATCAGGTATCGATCGATCAGGCCGGGACGTAAGGACGGCGTCTTAACCGAGACTACGTTGACCACCACATCGATGTTGGCTGCGATCACCCGCTCGATGAGTGGATTGTGTGGATCGGGTCGCGAAAGGCAGCTGGATCGGGGCAGCACCTCCGTGATGCGGCGCCGTTCCAGTGAGAAGAGCACGCGATCGCCAACGGCCACTCCTGCATCGCACTTGCACCGAATAGTCCGTTCGCCCGCAACTACTAGCGAAGCACCCGCGCCAGTCTCGACCACAATACCTGCGGCGCCCTCCCCCGGGGTTACCTCCGGGCCGGGCGACACCCGCTTCACCTTGGCCGGACGAATTACTTCGGGCTCCTCGAAGTCATGACTCCTAGTTTGGGGTCCCTTACGTTGGGTGAAGCGCTGTTGCTTTTTCTCTTTCTGCGCGGCCTTGCGCAGTTGTTCGTTCGCTTTTTGTTGCAGATGCTTCTGTAGCTTTCTCTCTTCGCTTGTCATTTCAGAACTCCTGGATGGACATGTCTGAAGGGACAGAGGTAGTAGCAGTGGCGCCGCACCATATTACGCAACGCGGCGGACTCAAGCGGCCGTGCCCTTGACACGGCCCCAGGCAGGCAAAATACCAGCGCTACTTATCGAGCAAGCATACGCTAGAACAACATCATCATAGCAAAGAGTAGTGCTACGATCGCTTTAGATTACGCTTGCGCTTACTGAACGTCCCCAACGCGATCAGGCCGCCGCCAATTAGAACAAAGGTCCCTGGCTCCGGAGTCTGCTCGAATTGAAAGTTATCCAGCAGTCCGAACGAACCGCCGTTGTATGCCGTTCCCGCGACGGTGAAGTCAAGGAAAGAAATCGGGGCGTCCGAACGCACGCCGAAAAAAGTACGATTTGGCCGGATCGCCGTGGCTACGTTGAAGGTCGACCCTTGTACAGCCACTTGATATGTGAGTGCGTTCGGGCTGACCGTCATGAGATCGACACCCACCCCAGCGACGTTGGCGGGCAAAGTGACGCGAATATAAGGCAGGAATGTGGCGTTGGCCGGTCGATCGTAGCTCGGCGATTCAAGAGTAGCTCCGGAACCGAAATTCCAAAAGGGTGCGCTTGCGCCCGAGTCGACAATGCGCAGCGAATAAATTGAGGCGGTCGAGTAGCCGACGAACGTGACACCATTAGTCGCATAGCCTGTGGAAGTACTGAAGTCCTTAAAACCGTTGGCTGGTGCTTGGCCGCTGAAATCAATGGTAGTCAGGCTAGTAGCGGCGGCATTGAACAAAGTCGAATTGGAGTACGTGATCAGAGCGGCGTGAACTGGCAGTATGGCTACCACTAACGCCGTCAAGACAGACAAAGAGAGAGGTCCTATGAATGATCTCAATTCTATAAATTCCTTTTGTGATGTGGGGTTGCTCTCTCGTAGTGAGACCCCGGACGGAGTTCTCTCCCGCGTTTTGTGCTTATGTCTTTGCGTTGCGCAGACTTACTTCTGAGAACGGCAGCGACTTACCTCTGGGGGGAGTAAGACTATCTTGATTGAATAGAAGCGCTGATTCGCACCGCGTATTCGCGGGCTTTATTGAGTATTTCAGCTTCATTCAGAGTCAGGCTGCGCCCGTCTCGCACGATCTGTTTGCCGTTTACCATTACGTCCTGAACGTCGGAAGCTTTCAGTGCATAAACGATTTGTGAATACACGTTGTAGATCGGTACGGCGTGCGGCCGGTCCAGCCGGATGGTGATCAGGTCGGCACGCTTGCCCGGCTCCAGCGATCCAATTTCTTTCTCCATGCCTGTTACCCGTGCGCCGTCGATGGTTGCCATCTCAATCGCTTTCAGGGCAGGCAGAGCTTTCGGATCCATGCTGGTGATCTTTTGCAGATTGGCCGCAAGATTCATTTCTTCCAGCATGTCGAAGTCGTTATTGCTACCGGCTGGGCCATCCGTGCCCAACCCGACCGGTATGCCGAGGCTCAGCAGTTTCAACACCGGCGCGATGCCGCTCGCCAGTTTCATGTTGCTGGAGGGACAATGCGCGATGCCCGTGTTGCGTTTTTTGAGAATTTCAATATCGGGATCGTTCAGCCATATCGCGTGCGCCGCTATCGTACGCCCGGTGAACACGCCAAGCGAATCCAGAAACTGGGTGGGACTCATCTTATGTTTGGCCTGGGCTTCGTCGTTCTCGCGCCTGGTTTCGGAAAGATGAATCAGCAGCGGCACGTTATAGCGATTGGCAAGAGCCCGGGACGCTTTCAAGGACTCGTCGCTGTTCGTGTAGAGCGCGTGAGGAGCCACGGCGGGCGTTATCAGCGGGTCGCCTTTATAACGCTTGATAAATTCTTCGGTGTACTTCAGTGCATCTGCCGGCGTCTTGGAATCGGGATCCGGGAACCCGATAATGGTCTCTCCCAGAACTGCGCGCATCCCGGCTGCCTTGGTCGTTTCCGCAATCTGGTCCTCGAAATAGTACATGTCCACATAAGTGGTTGTTCCGGACAGCATCATTTCGAGGCAAGCCAGGCGCGTACCCCAGGCCACGAAATCCCGATTCACGTTCTTGGCCTCAGCCGGAAAGATATATTTGGTCAGCCAGTCTTGCAGATTCAGATCGTCGGCGATGCCGCGCATTAGCGACATGGGCGCGTGCGTGTGGGTGTTAATCAGCCCCGGCATGATCAACGCATCAGGCCGGTCCAGAACCTGCCGGGCTGGATATCGCTTCTTGAGATCGGCTGCCGCACCGACCGCGACGATGCGGTCCCCCCGAATCGCGACCGCGCCATTTTCGATCAAGCGGCGCTGCGGGTCCATCGTGACGACGTACCGCGCGGTGTACAGCCAGTCCACGGGCTGCGCGTTGGCGACGGTCGCGATGACGAACAGGCTAGCGAATAAACGAAGCATCGAAGGGCCTTGGGAAGAGTTCCGGCATACGCACGCTCTCGCTCTTGCCTTGAAGATTCACCATGG
>JBBSHP010000600.1:0-3999 GCA_038232555.1 Bryobacterales bacterium | reverse complement strand
GCTCCTTTGAAAGGAACTGTGCAACCAATGCGCTTTTGGGTACTCGGAGACTCAGGTACGGCTAACACGGTTTCGCGAGCAGTCCGGGATGCCTACTACACATTCAACGGTACCCAACGCACCGATCTTTGGTTGATGCTCGGCGACAACGCGTACACAAACGGAACCGACGCCGAATACCAAACTGCGCTGTTCGACAGCTTCCCGGCTACATTGAAGACAACGGTGCTGTGGCCGGCCATCGGCAACCACGACACGGCGGATTCTCAGACGCCCCCGCCCTCCCTGCCATATTTCAACATCTTTACACTTCCCACGAACGGAGAAGCCGGTGGAGTTGCCTCCGGTACCAATCGCTACTATTCGTTCGACTACGGCAATACTCACTTCATTTGCCTGGATTCCATGAGTTCCGTCCGGACGCCCGGGAGCCCCATGCTCACGTGGCTACAGCAGGATCTGGCTGCTAATCGTCAGCGCTGGACCATCGCATTCTTCCATCACCCTGTCTATGGCAGCGGTGTCTACGGTTCCGATCAGGACCCAATCAGTATCGAGATGCGGACCTACGTGGCGCCGATCCTGGAAGCGGGCAGCGTGGATCTTGTGCTGACGGGCCACATGCACCAATATGAACGGACGTACTTGATTGACGGCCATTACGGGCTCTCGAAAACATTCACCCCAACTATGGAAATCCAGGGAGGAGATGGCTATGTGCCCGCGTATTTCAAACCCGGTCTGAATCCGCACGAAGGCACCGTCTATATACTGGCGGGCTCTTCCGGACGTGACGAAGACCCAGCATCATGGGGCAAAACCATACCCGCGGACGAAATCCGAATCCAGCAGTTCGGGTCTGTGGTGTTGGATGTGAATGGCGACGAGTTGGACGTCACATTCCTACGCGACACCGGCGCCGTCATGGACAGATTACGGCTTCGGAAAGGCACTCCCTAATCAAGTCAAGCTAGACCGCGTAGTTCAGCTAAGTGTGTTCCCAAAGAGGTTGCCGCGCCCCAGTAGCCAATTCGGATCCAGCCGGCGCTTAACCGCTTTCATCGACTCAACCTGTTCGGGCGTGTATTGGATTTCGAGTAAGTGCGCTTTGCGCTTACCTAATCCGTGCTCGGCGGAAACGGTGCCTCCCAACTCGACGGCTTTGCGCGCCAGGTCGACCATGATCGCTTTACCGGCGTTGAACTGCTGCTCCGATGGCGGTAAGAGGTTGACGTGAACGTGGGCATCTCCAATGTGACCGAAGATCACGTACTCCTGGTTTTGCAAGCGCTGATGATAGAACTCGAGCATCTCGCGATTACGATCTAACGGGACGGCATAATCCGATCCAAGCTTCAGGAACCCGCGGCGGCGCATAAGGTCGTTGACCATCTCTGGAAGAGCGTGGCGGAACTGGCGGAATCGCTCGCGATCGTTGTCGCTCAGCGCGAACCAGGAATCTTCGGTGATGCGCTCCTCTAATGCGTCGAGGTCGGACCCTTCCTGCTCAATGAGCAACGCCGCCCGGGCGTGGACGGGTACCTCCGGGAAACGGGTGCGCAAAAACCTGAGCGAGTTAGCATCAAAGTATTCGACCATGCGGAGCGACGAAATCGCCCGCCAAGCCTGCACGGCGTCTAGCGCCTCCGCATCTTCCCTGAAAAATACGACGCCCGAGAACAGCTCGGCTGGCGCGGGCAACAGGCGCAGCTCGGCCTCGGTTACGACCGCTAGTGTGCCCTCGGACCCGATCAGCAGATCAATCCAGTCCATGCCCGGGCGGAGCGGGTATCCAGCAGTGTATTTCGTGGTGTTCGGGATCGGCAGTGGGGGGACGTCGAAGTCGATGGCTTGCCCGCGCTGGAAAGTGTGGACTGCCCCGTTTATGAAAGCGGCTGTGAGGGAGAGGACGTGAGCGCGCGTACTGCCATACCGGAAACTGCGGGAGCCGCTGGCGTTGGTGGCAAGGCTGCCGCCCACGCTGGCCGTGCGCTCGGTGGGATCGGGCGCGTAGAATTGCTTCGGCCCACAAGCCTTCTGTAACTCTTGAAGGGACACGCCGGCCCCAGCCGTAGCTGCGCCCGTTCGAATTTCCAGGCGGTGGAACTTATCGAGCGAAACCAGCCAGCCTTCAAGCGGAACGCTGCCCCCGGTAAGGCCAGTCCAGCCACCTGCGATGGTGACGGGGATGCGCTGGTTGTTGGCCTCTGTGAGAAGTTGCGCCAGTTCCCGCTCGTCTTGAGGAATCAGATGGCGCTCAGCGGCGCCAGTAAATCCGGAGGCGTCTTGAAACCGCTCCAGCTAGACCTCCAGAATCACGGGCATGATCAGGGGCCGGCGTTGCGTCTGCTTATTCAGGAAGCGCTTGAGATCGGCACGGATCTTTTCTTGCATTACGCCCCAATCGGTGCGCTCCTCCGCGCTGGAGGATTCCAGTGTCCTGGCGACCACCTGCCGAGCCTCGAGCAGAATCCCGTTGGTGTCCTCGAAAGAAACAAAGCCGCGGCTGACAATCTCCGGTAAACCTTCGCTCTTGCCAGTATGCTTGTTGATCGCGATGATGGGCAGCACAAAGCCATCTTCGGACAGATGGCGGCGGTCGCGAATGATTAGATCTTCCACCACTTCGTCGAGCGTTCCGGAATCGATACAGACACGTCCCACGGTGACCCGCTGCCCCCGGCGTGCGCCCCGATCGTCGATTTCGAGCGTTTCGCCGGTCTCGAGAATAAAACTTTCCTCAAGGCCGGAGCGCCGGAAATGCTGGGATAAGGCGGCGTGTTTAGCGAGCTGCCGGTATTCACCGTGCACCGGCAAGAAATAGCGTGGGCGCACCAGGTTCAGGATCAGCTTCAGTTCTTCGCTGCTGGCATGTCCCGACACATGCACCGGTGGATTCATCGATCCATAGATCACATCGGCGCCGCGCTTGGCGAAATGGTTGATCATGCGGTAAATGCCCTTCTCATTCCCCGGGATGATGCGGGCACTGAGCACGACGGTATCGTCACGCTCCACCGAGAGGTGCTTGTGGTTGTCCACCGCGACCCGGGACAGAGCCGACATGGGCTCACCCTGTGTGCCCGATGCGAGGATGACGACTTTATTCGGCGCGGCCTGCATAATATCCTGCGGCCGAAGAAGAATCGAATCGGGTATCTGGAGCAGACCCAGGGTGTGCGCAATCTCCGTTACGTTGTTGAGGCTGCGCCCCAGGAAAGCGACTTTGCGGCCGTACTCGTTCGCGAGATCCAGGATCGTTTGTAAACGATGAATGGAGGAACTGAAACACGAAATGACCAGGCGCCGCTCGGTCCGGTAGAAAATATCTTCGAGCCGGGGCAGAACGGCGCGCTCGCTTTCGGTATAACCAGGCCGATCGACGTTGGTCGAATCGGACATTAGCAGGAGCACGCCGCGCTTGCCATACTCGGCGAACGTATGGAGGTCGAACAGCTCGTTATCGGTGGGAGTGGGATCGACTTTGAAATCACCCGTGTGAATGATCACTCCGAGTGGAGTGGTAATGGCGACTGCGACGGCGCTGACGATGGAGTGAGTGACGCGTATGAACTCCACAGCGAATGGGCCGATCTGTACCTTCTGCCCCGCCTTGATCCGGTTGAGCTTGGCGCCCTGCAGCAGCTCATGCTCGTCGAGCCGGCGCTCCACCAGCGCCAGCGTGAAGGGTGTTCCATAGACAGGAAGGTCCAGCAGGCCGAGCAGGAAAGGCACGGCTCCGATGTGGTCCTCATGTCCATGCGTCAGGACCAATCCGCGGACGTGCTCGCGATTCTGCTCCAGGTAAGTAAAATCTGGCGTGACGATGTCCACGCCTAACAACTCCGCGTCGGGGAACATCATGCCGGCATCGACCACGAGGATGTCGTCGCCATAGCGAATGGCCATGCAGTTCATCCCAAACTCGCCAAGGCCGCCCAGCGGGACAATTTGAAGCTTACGTTCGGACATTAATGTTTTAGGTTAGCAGTGTGGGGG
>JBBSHP010000599.1:0-4002 GCA_038232555.1 Bryobacterales bacterium | reverse complement strand
TCGCGGATCGCAAGATCCTGGGGAAGGCGGCGCTGGCGATGGGCGGGGGGACATTGTAAAGCGCACGAGTGTGTGTCCCACGGAAACGGGCCTGTCGTATGATTAAGGGAAGCCCCGTATCATACACGGGTCGAATTGCGCCAGAAGGGGAGGTGGATATTTTTTGGCAGAAGTAAATTTACAGGACGGCGAGACAGTTGAAAGCGCCCTCCGGCGGTTCAAGCGTAAAGTCCAGCAGGAAGATATTATCAAAGAGATCAAGCGGCACTCTTTTTATCTCAAGCCGGGCGAGAAGCGGCGGACCAAAGAAGCATTGGCTCGCAAGCGGAACCGCAAGAAGAGAAGTAGAGACATCGAGTAGTTCTCCTCCCCGGGGGGCAGACAGGAATGCCTGCTCCCCTCGAACTTTCATCGCGCCTTCGCCACCATTCTCGCTGTCTCAAGGCTCTGGTCGAGATAACGGGCCAAGGCTGCATCCGAGGACGCCAAGCGCTGGCTTAACTCGGCAATCCCGCCAGGCCATCGGAGCGCCTTCCGACCCGCCTTCAAGTACGCACGGACCGATATAGCCACCTGTTTCTCAATAATGGCGGAGATCTGCACACTCGACACACCGGCTTTTTGCAGGGACTCGGCCGCGGTGATCAACATCGGAATCAACATGGGTCCGGCACAGGCCAAGGCTGCGAGATAGAAGGGCTTCAATAGCGGCCGGATCACAGTCAGGCGTCTCGACCTCACATCCAGAAATTTTCCGATTTGCAATTCAACGGGCTTCTCCCCCTCCAGCAGAAGCCAGCGCTCTTCAAATCCAGGGATCAGGCTGAGAGAACCGGTCTGCGCGCCTTGCCCGGCAAGAGGCGAGAGCTGTTCGGTTCCCAGTAACGAGCTGCACAGAATCACCGTCTTGCGGGCCCATGTTAATGGGTGGGACGCCAGTTCCGCGACAGTGCTGATGACCGCTTTATCCGGAACGCTGATCAGGATCAGGCTGCACTGTTCCAACTGCTGATATTCGGGAACCGGATAGCCGGTGCGCAAAGTATTGGCGATCCGGCTCGCAACCCGCAAGGACGGAGCTTTTACGGGACCTAATCCATTACCGGCCAGCAGCATCCGGCTGAGCGGCGAATCGGAAAATTTGCCGGCACCCACCAGCCCGAGTGTCTTGGCTCTCACCATGCGTAAATCTTTACCTCAACATCAGTGTGTAGCAATGGCATCGGCCAGGACGCTGCCGGTTCCAATCTGCCGGAGTCCTTTGATCCGGTCGCGTATCTGCGCCGCCTTCTCAAATTCAAATTTCTTGGCTGCGTCTCGCATGCGATCCTCCAGCTCCTGAATGAACTGTTGGCGCTGTTGCGGGCTAAGCTCCTCGATGGGATCTTCCGGCTCGACTGGAACGGTGACGTAATCGCCCTCCGCGATGGCGACCAGACTCATGTCGATGGGCTTGATTATCGATTGCGGCGTGATGTTGTGTTCGAGGTTATACTGCCGCTGCACGGTACGGCGGCGGTCGGTTTCATCCAGAGCCCGTTTCATGCTGACCGTGATCACATCGGCGTAGAGAATCGCCCTCCCGTTTAGATGCCGGGCGGCGCGTCCGATGGTTTGGATCAAAGAACCGGCGGAACGCAGGAAGCCTTCTTTGTCCGCATCCAGAATGGCCACTAGAGATACTTCCGGCAGATCGAGGCCTTCCCGCAAGAGGTTGACTCCGATCAACACGTCAAAGACACCGCGCCGCAGATCGCGGAGGATCTTGATGCGATCAAGCGTGGCCACTTCCGAATGGAGATAAGCGCACTTCACGCCGACTTCGGAATAGTATTCAGCCAAGTCTTCGGACATGCGTTTGGTTAAGGTGGTGACCAAGACGCGCTCGTTCAATTCCACTCGCAGCCTGACCTGATTCAGCAGGTCGTCGACCTGTCCTTTGATGGGCCGGATCTCCACCTCGGGATCAATCAGACCGGTAGGCCGAATAATCTGCTCCACCACCACACCGGCGGACTTGGTCAACTCATAGGGCCCGGGCGTCGCAGAGACATAGATAATCTGGTTTACCCGGTTTTCAAATTCCTCAAAGGTGAGCGGCCGGTTATCTTTAGCGCTCGGCATCCGGAAGCCGTAGTTGACGAGCACGTCCTTGCGGGATCGATCCCCGTGATACATCCCATGCAATTGGGGCATGGTTTGATGGCTCTCATCGATGAAGATCATGTGATCGGTAGGCAGATAGTCCAGCAAAGTGGGAGGCGCTTCTCCGGGCAGCCTTCCGGAAAAATGCCGCGAATAGTTCTCGATGCCGTGACAATAACCAATCTGCTTAATCATTTCCAGATCAAACATGGTGCGCTGATACACGCGCTGAGCTTCGATCAGTTTCCCTTGCTTCTCCAGTTCGGCGTGCCACCAGGTAAGCTCGGCTTCGATACTCTTCATGGCCTGCTCGCGGGTGGCCGGGCTCATGACGTAGTGTGTTTTGGGGTAAATGGGAAGCCGCAAATAGGTCTGGCGCACCTGGCCGAGGAGCGGGTCGATCTGGCTGAGGCTTTCCACCTCGTCACCACAGAGTTCGATGCGAAAGGCGTTGTCGTCGTAGGTGGGATACACTTCGATGACGTCGCCCCGAACGCGAAAAGTGCCGCGGCGGAAGTCGTGGTCGTTGCGCTCGTAGAGGATCTCGACCAGCTTTGAGATGATCTGCTGCCGTCCGATCTTTTGGCCTTTCTCCAACATCAGCAGCATCCCGTAATAAGCTTCAGGCGAGCCGAGGCCGTAGATGCAGCTTACGCTCGCGACGATGATGCAGTCACGGCGCTCAAAGAGCGAACGAGTAGCCGAGAGCCGCAGTTTATCGAGCTCGTCATTGATGGTGGCCTCCTTTTCGATATAAATATCGCCGCTGGGGATGTAGGCTTCGGGCTGGTAATAGTCGTAATAACTTACAAAGTACTCAACGGCATTGGAGGGAAAAAACGTCCGGAATTCGTGATAGAGTTGAGCGGCCAGCGTTTTATTGTGGGCCAGAACGAGTGCGGGCCGGCCCGTTTTTTCGATGACCTTGGCCATGGTGAAGGTCTTGCCCGAGCCGGTCACGCCGAGCAAAACCTGATGCTTCTCACCATCTGAAGTGCCACGCAGCAACTCGCGAATGGCACTGACTTGATCGCCCCGAGGCGTGTAGTCCACGGCCAGGTTAAAGCGCATACCTCCAGAATAGCCTGTGGGTATTCGGGCCTGACGGATGTTATTCCAGAGAAAGCGCAGGGAAGAATGCGGAACGGGCCGATGTGTGAAGTAATGGCGAATGGGATTCTCACACCTGAATTAGTGCATCCGGTCAGCCCGGAGTTCGATGCCTTTATGGGGGCCCTCCCGGCGGTCGCCTCTATCAAAGACGGCGAAGGGCGCCTGCTCTATATCAACCGGCTGGTTGAGGAGATATGGGACACGACCCTTCCTGCCTGGCGAGGTAAACGTGACGAAGAACTCTGGCCGCCCGAGGTAGCCAGCCAGCTCCGCAAGAACGATCTGCAGGTACTGGCAACCGGCCGGCGGGTAGAAACGATTGAATCCGTTCCGCTGCCAGACGGATCTCTGCGCAAGTTCCAAGTAGTCAAGTTTCTTTACCGGGATCGAAACGGGGCACCTCTGGTGGGCAGAATCGGGATCGACATCACGCAACATTTACGAGCCGAGGAAGAGCTCGAAAAGCGCGTTCGCTATCAGGAGGGGATCGCAAGGCTCGCCTCTCAAGCCCTATTCCACAGGGATCTCACGGCGTTTTTGGAAGAGGCAAGCATGCTGGTTGCCCAGGTGCTTGAGGTGGAGTATTGCGGATATTTCGATTTCCCCGCAGGTCAACCGGTACTGCGTGCGGGTGTTGGATGGAACCAGACCGATCTCGGAACCTCCGTGGTTCCATGCTCTGGGTGTCACGGAGGAACGCAAATCGCCTACACCTATCAGTACGGAGAGCCACTGGGGGTCTCT
>JBBSHP010000598.1:0-4007 GCA_038232555.1 Bryobacterales bacterium | reverse complement strand
TGCCGTACTCCTGGATGCTGACTACTTGTTGACAAGGCCGTAGGCAGCGGTTCATCTCGCCATAGATGCAGCCCGGGTGGTCCGGGCGCGGGTCCAGGTAGTCCTGACAGCGCCGTACTTGAAACAGGTCCAACATCTGCGCTTCGAAATGTTCCGCGCCTCCACGCGTGCGGAATGGCCCATAGTAGATTGCTTCCCGGCGTCCGAAGCGCGCGGTAACCTGCGTCCGGGGAAATCGGTCGGCGAGAGTGACGCGCACATACGACGGCATCCGCAGCTTGATCATGCGCAGGTACGTCTCCGGATAATGCCGCCTGGCAAGCGCGTAGTGCACCAGCCCGGATTCGAAAGTCGAGCCGGTCAGCCAGCATTCCACCCGGGAGGCCACCGAACGGAGATTGAGCATGCGGCCAGGCGTGTCGGAGGTCTTGAGTATGCGCTGAAGCCGCCGCCGAAGCATGCTGGTTTTGGCGAGATAGGCGGATTGCTCACCTGCCCAGACCAGGAAGACCGCATGCGTGTTGGGTAGGTCGGAAGCGGCCGAGTCGAATGCGGATAAGTCGAGGACCAGCGGCTGCGGAACGTTCATCGGGGCTACAACCACAGGCTGACACACTGAGGCTGCATGCGCTATCTTGAGGGGGAATGGCCAACCCGGAACACGTCGCGGCAATCCACGCCGATCTTGATGAATGGAATAGCTGGCGTGCGGAAAATCCCGATCTGCGGCCTGACTTGTCTGGAATGAATCTGCATGGCGCCGATTTGATCCTGGCCGATCTGAGTCATGCCCGCATGCAAAAAGCGAACCTTGCGCTCACCAACCTGAAGGGAGCCGATCTGCGCGGCGCGGATTTGCGCGGGGTGAGTTTTGTGGGTGCTCGCCTGATCGGGGCCGACCTCACGGGCGCGGATCTTCGAGGCGCCGATCTCCGCACGGCGGAAGACCTGACCAGTGAACAACTGGAGCAGACCGTGGGGGATGAGACCACGCGGCTGCCCGAAGACCTCTCGCGGCCGCGCCGCTGGATGAGTATGCTGGGAGCACGATAGCATCGGATGCAGAACGCGTTCATGCAGCGGGCGATCGAGCTTTCGATCGAAAATGTCCGCAGCGGGCGTGGTGGGCCGTTTGGCGCGGTGGTGGTGCGTGGCACCGAGATCGCTGGAACGGGAGTGAATTCTGTAACGGCCAGCAACGACCCGACCGCCCATGCAGAAATAGTCGCGATCCGCGCGGCCACCCGGCAACTCGGGAGTTTTCAGCTCAGCGGCTGCGATCTATATACGAGCTGCGAGCCTTGCCCCATGTGCCTCGGCGCGATTTACTGGGCCCGGCTGGACCGCGTCTTTTACGGTGGGACTCGACAGGACGCCGCAGCGGCCGGCTTTGATGACGCCTTCATCTATGATCAGCTTTGCACTCCGCTCCGTGCGCGAAGCCTGCCCATGGAGCCGCTGATGCGGGCCGAGGCGATGGAGGCTTTTCGCGAGTGGGACCGCAGCGGGTTAAAGGTGCCCTACTGAAAAAGCGCCTTACTTGGGAGCGGCTGCGCTCTTGCGACTTTCGGGTTCTTTATCGGTGGCCGATGGCTTCATGTGAATCACTGGAATCAGGGAGCGCTGGTCATCCTGCGCGGGATATCTGGCTCGGGATGCCAGTTCCTGATTCAGCGTGGAAACGAACTGCTCGATCTGATCCTGCATCGCTTCCATTTTCTCGCGCATGTTGAGAATGATCTCGACACCCGCAAGATTCACACCGAGCTCCCGAGTGAGCTTCAAAATGACTTCGAGCCGCTCCAGATCCTCATCCGTGTAGAGGCGGGTATTGCCATCGCTGCGTGACGGGGCCAGCAGCCCTTCGCGCTCATAGAGGCGAAGCGTCTGCGGGTGAATTTGGTACTGCTCCGCAACGGACGAGATCATGTACGCCGCTTTAGATTTGGGCTTGGCCATAGTTACACCTTCACCTTGTCCCACAATTCCTGCCGCGGATCTTCGGCCGCCACTTTGGCAAGCTCGCGCAGCAGTTCGCGGGTGCGTTCATCCTGAGCCTTGGGTGCATGAATGATCACCTCGACTATCTCGTCGCCGCGCCGGTTCTTGCGTGAATTGAGCACGCCCTTTTCACGGAGCCGAAACTTCTGCCCGTTTTGCGTGCCTTGCGGCACCTTGAGCAGAGCCCGTCCGTCAATGGTGGGCACTTCGATTTTCGCGCCCAGGCCCGCTTCTGAAATCGTAATGGGGACCTGAATCTCGATGTTATCGCCTTCGCGTTGGAAAAAAGAGTGGGCCGCCACGCGAACGGTAATGTACAGATCGCCGGCTGGTCCGCCATGCCGCCCGACGTTACCCTTGCCGGGAACACGCAGCCGCGATCCGGACTGGGCACCCGCGGGAATGCGGACTTCGACGGATTCGGTCCGGCTCAGCCGCCCTTCGCCGTGGCAATTTGGACAGACGTTCCGCAGCCGGCCTTTTCCGTCGCAACGCGGGCAAGTCAAGCTAAACTTCATGGCTCCGGCCATCTGTTCCACGTTGCCGGTGCCGTCGCACTCGGGACAGACCGTACTGTTCCCACTGCCAGCCCCGGAGCCGCCACAGGTTTCACATTGCTCCTGCCGCGCGATGTTCAAGCGGACCTGCGTTCCACGAATCGCTTGCCCGAAGTCGATGTTTAGACCGTACTCCAGGTCAGCGCCTTTCTCCGGCATGGATGGGCCATGAGGCGGCTCGTTCTGGCCGTTGTTGAAGATCTTACTGAAGATGTCTTTGAAATTACCGCCACCGGGAAAGCCCCCGCCGGGCATGGGGCCACCGGGACCGCTGCTTTGGGCGCCGCGCTGCTGATTGATGAACTCGGAGAAGTCGAATCCGCCGAAGCCGGGCCCGCGCGAGTAGGGAGCGCCCCCGCCCGGGCCCCCCTGCGGAATGTTATCGGAATAGAAGCCGTGCTGGTCGTAGACCTGCCGCTTTTTGGAATCGTTGAGGATATCGTACGCTTCCTGAACCTTTTTAAAACGTTCCTCAGCGGCCTTGTCGCCAGGATTCAGATCGGGATGGTACTTGCGCGCCAATTTACGATAATTCTTGCGAATCTCGTCTTCTTTGGCCTCGCGAGAAACGCCTAAGAGTTCGTAGTAGTCCTGTTTGGCAGGCATAAGAAATTTCCAGACTCCAAAATGCCGGCTAGAAAACCGGCGGCAGGCAGGAATGCCTGCCCCACAGTGCTTACTTCTTATCTTCGACGTCTACGAATTCAGCATCTACGACATTGTCTTTCGGCTTGGCATCCCCTGCGGCATGTCCATCGCCCTCGGGAGATCCCTGTTTGGCCCCGTTACCGCCGGGCCCTGAAGACGGCTGCGAGGAGGCCTTGTACATGGCTTCCGCCAGTTTATGGCTGGCGGTCTCCAACTTGGAAGTAGCCTGATTGATCCGGTCCACCCCACCCTCTTGCATGGCCTTTTTGGTATCCTCCAACGCCTCTTCCACTTGTTTAGCGTCGGCCTCGTTCACCTTGTCGCGGTGCTCCTTCAACATCTTCTCGATGTTGTAAACCATCGAGTCCGCGCGATTCCGCGATTCGATCTCTTCTTTCTTCTTGCGATCGTCGCCCGAGTGCAGTTCGGCATCCTTGGCCATCTTTTCCACTTCGTCCTTACTCAGGCCCGAAGAGGAAGTGATGGTAATCTTCTGCTCGTTGTTGGTGGCCTTGTCTTTGGCGCTCACGTTGATGATTCCGTTCGCGTCGATGTCAAAGGTTACTTCGACCTGGGGCATTCCGCGCGGAGCCGGTGGAATCCCGACGAGTTGGAACACGCCCAACATCTTGTTATCGGAAGCCATGGCGCGTTCGCCCTGGTAAACCTTGATCTCAACCGAGGTCTGATTGTCGGCCGCAGTCGAGAAGGTTTCGCCCTTGCGTGTGGGGATGGTGGTATTGCGTTCGATCAGTTTGGTGAAGACACCGCCCAAGGTCTCGATACCGAGCGAGAGAGGTG
>JBBSHP010000597.1:0-4013 GCA_038232555.1 Bryobacterales bacterium | reverse complement strand
AGCCGAACAGCTGCACGGTTTCGCCGCTGCGATCCTGGACGCCGATGTTGAAAGCCAACCGGTCACGCCGGCTGACATTCTGGTTCAGGCGTAAGCTAAAGTTGGCCGTGTTCTGCGGATGCGACGCGAAGATCTGATAATTTTGCACTTGTCCGGGATGGTTCGGCAACGGAATGAAGTTCAACAGTCCCAACGCCGCGGGGTTGATGCGGTCCAGAGGTATTCGATTGCCTTGAAACGGCGTACCGGTGGCCGGGTCGAAGATGCTGACTGGCGTGCGGGTGAACGACTGCGAAAAATCGCCGCTCCGTTCCTGGAGTGTCGGGACGGTTGCCACGCCCTGATAGGGATTGCGGGCGCGAGTCAAAAAGAAGTTCAGGAAGAAAGTAGTGGAATCGCCCTTCAGCAATTTAGGAATGCGAAGTGGTCCGCCCAACACCGCGCCCATCCGGGCCTGAGCGTAAGCGGCCTTGCGGGTGTCCTCGCCGGTGAGTGAAAAGGGTCGCGCATCCAAAGCCGAATTTCGCAGGGACGCGAAGACCATTCCATGAACGCCCTGACGTCCCCGGTTCCGCCGGTTACCGATGAAGGCGCCTGGGCCACCGGGGGCATTCGGATCGCCTCGCCGTGCGGTTCGATCGCGCTGACCCGGACCGCCGCCACCGCGTCCGCCGAATCCACCTCCGCCCCCACCACGACCTCCCCCAAAGCCTCCGCCACCACCTCCGAAACCGGGTGCGCCCGCGGGACCGCCGGCATTCCCACCAGGACCCACTCCCGGTCCACCAGGTCCGAATCCTCCTGGGCCATCCTGGCCGCCCGGCCGCATCCCGCCGAAATCGCGCCCTTCCGGAGGAGCCATGTCGTTCTGGGTAGTCTGAAGACCTTGGCTGAGAGTGCCATTGACCAAAAACGATTCCGTTCCGTTCTCAGCGCCAGAGGAGGGAGCGGGTGCGGCGGGCGGCAGCATGGCTGCGTCGATCTGCGCGTCAATCTGATTCGGCTGATTGGTTGCGGCTACTGCGCCACGGCGCGGCCCGGCCGCAACCCGCGGCTGCAGTTCAAGCGCCCACTCCGCGGGGGTGGAGCTACCGGGCTCGAACTGACGTCGCGTGTCCTTGAAACCAAAGATGCGGATTTCCACCGTGTAAGGGCTCTGCGAAAGGCCTGTGATCTCATACTGGCCATTCTCGTCGGTGCTGGTGACGATCTTCTTGTCGCCCTGCGTGACCGTCACGGTTGCACCCGGGATCACTTGTCCACCGGATTTAACGAGGCCGGTGTCGGCGAATAACGTCAGAGTAATCAGGACGAGCGCGAGCGCGAGCTTTGCAGATTGAATAATCACTATTAACGAGCCGGGTTGAGTCTAGGTGTTAAGGTGCAAGTGCTCGCGCCGAAGTTACGTAAAGTTCTGTCATTTCGGTTTAGGCGGAAGACCGGCAGCTTTGAGAGCTTCGATTTCCTGCAACATGCCGTGCAGCATTGCGTTAGCCATCAGCTCTCCTTTGTCGCGCGTCGCGAGCGTCGCATCGCCATAGATGCCGCTGGCGGAGTATGCGCCGGGCTTTTTGGAATCGCGCGTCAGCCCGCTCCCCGGAGACGGATGATAGTCTTTGACAGCTTTGCTCATGGTCACCATCGCTGGATCGATGAACAGCATCAGGGAAGTCTCGATCTCGTCGGCATGGGTTCCTC
The DNA here is from genome assembly GCA_038232555.1 of Bryobacterales bacterium. Classification (GTDB taxonomy): domain Bacteria; phylum Acidobacteriota; class Terriglobia; order Bryobacterales; family Bryobacteraceae; genus JBBSHP01. The sequence continues at coordinate 2,315 of JBBSHP010000597.1, read as the reverse complement.
CCTCCTGTTTCCTGATCTTCTTCTCCACCTCGGCGCCCACCTCCAGAATGTTGGTGTAGCGAAACAGCAGACCGTCGGCGGCCAGCACGTCGGCCGAGAGCTTGAGCGCGCGCAGAGTGGAAACGCCAGTGTTCAGGGCATAGAACCGGCGGGGTCCATACCGCGCCAGACTGCGGCAGATATCCACCAGCAAATCGCGGGCGGTTTCAAGGCGAAGAGTGGTAGATCCCGGATACTCGCCGAAGGCCGGATAGTAGTGATAGTTCACGGTCGGCGCAACCACCACGTCGGCGCTGGCTAAGACTCGTCGCTTGAAATACTCGGCCAGCACAAAGTCGTTCTTGAGCCGCAGGTGCGGCCCGTGCTCGTTGGATTCGGCGCCGATGGGAATCACCACAATCGTGTCGGGGGTCAACGCGGTTTCGGCTTCCACCCAGGTCAGGTCTTCGAGCAGTACGCCTTTCACTTGGCCCATCGCAACACACGCACTGAACGATATGGCTAGGAACGCTCGGCGCGACGGGTTGCACATATGGTTTAGAGTAACGTTTATGTTCCGCCTCTTGTTGTTGATGCTGGCCGCTTTGCAAGTCTGGCCGGCGGACAGCCACCGGGTGCAATCGTTGCACATACAAATCCTGTCGACGATGCTCGCCGACGATGACGGAATCGGCGAATGGGGCTTCTCGGCGCTGGTGGAAGCGGATGGTCACAAGATCCTCTTTGACACGGGCGCTAACCCCGACACGGTGGTGCGGAACTTGCGCGCGCTCAAGATGAATCTCACTGATGTTCCGGATGTGATCCTCAGCCACAATCACCTCGACCATACCGGCGGCCTCCTGACGCTGCGTAAAGAGTTCCCCCAATCGCTGGTCCGGGCGCATGTCGGAAAAGGCATCATGCTCGAGCGGACCGGTTCGGATCGCATGCCCAAGCTGAAGGCCGCTTACGAAGCGAGCGGCGGAAAGTGGATCGAATACAGTCAGCCGGTCGAACTGTATCCGGGGGTCTGGCTCACCGGACCCATCCCTCGCAAATATCCGGAGCGCAACTGGAACGATAGTTCCCAATTGCGACTACCCGATGGGACCACCGTGGAAGACAATATTCCCGAGGATCAGTCCCTGGTAATCGACACCGATAAAGGTCTGGTGCTGGTTTCGGGCTGCGGCCATGCGGGCGTCATCAATACTCTGGAATATGCGCGAGCCAAGGTCCGAGCCGCGCCGGTGCATGCGGCGTTCGGCGGCTTCCACCTCTATTCGGCCACTGACGAAAGTGTGTCCTGGACGGCGGCCAAGCTCAAAGAGTTCGGACTGCAACATCTGGTCGGAGCGCACTGCACCGGGCTGGAAGCGGTCTACCGGATCAGACAATTGTGCGGGCTGGATCGAAGCACTGCGGTGGTCGGGGCGGTAGGCGCCGGCTTCCGGCTGAACAAAGGCATCGAGCCAGGCTCCATCGCGAAGTGACGCTTCAAAAGTGCTGGCGTAACTCTTCAAACGTTTCCAAGACCAGCAACCGACCGCCGCCGTCCTGCACGTCTGCATGCTCCAGGCGCCAGGTATGCGGATGCGGGATGAACACGGCTTTCAGCCCCACTTCGAGCGCGGGGTTGATGTCGGACTTCGGAGAATTGCCGATCATCCAGGTTCGCTCGGGATCCAGCTTGCGCTGCTCGACCAGGCTACGGTAAGACTCCGCGTTCTTCTCTTTGACGATCTCGGCATGACCGAAATAGATGCCGAGGCCGGAACGGTCCAACTTTAGTTTCTGCTCCTCCGGGTTGCCTTTGGTGAACAGCGTCAAAGCGTGCCGGGAGGCCAGGTACTCCAGAGTCGCGGCTACGCCAGCCATTACTTCCATCGGTTGATCGAGTATCCGGGCCGCAAACGCCATTACTGTTTCCAGGTGGTGGTCCGCGATGTCCCGTTCGGCCAGATGCCGGTAACACTGCGCCAGGTTACGACCGAAGTTCACCGAGCCATAGCCATGTATTTTGGCATTCGCGATCTCGATCTCATCCAGCACCTCGCGAACCTGCACAGGGTTCAGGCTGGAGTGAGAAAGATACTGGCAGAACTCATCGAAAGCCTGTTCGAAGTAGATGTTGTTCTCCCACAAAGTATCGTCGGCATCCACGATCAAGTTCTGGCGGCCGGCGGCGGCTCCGGACTGAATCACAAAGTCTGCGGCCACTTGGTGTGACCATTCCTGGGCGCTACGGATCTCGCGTGCTGGATGTGTAGCTGCCTGGCAGCGAACGACGGCAGGAACTCCGCCAACTGTTTCATCCGGCTGGATTCAGATCT
>JBBSHP010000596.1:0-4018 GCA_038232555.1 Bryobacterales bacterium | reverse complement strand
GATTATTATGGTAGAGAAGATTGCGATCAAAAAGTAGGCCGCGTGGTCCACACGCGACGGGGATGCCGCGATAGTAACAATAGGGATTGTCCCCAGGTTTGGGAGTGCTTTGCGGATCGAATTTGAGATAGTTGGCAACGAACAGGTCCAGGTGACCATCGTTGTCATAGTCGAGAAAAGCGCAGCCCGTGTTGTAACGGACGCGATCCTGGTTGAGATGAGCACGCGAAGTTACATCTTCAAACCAGCGCCCTTCGTGGTTGCGGTATAGATGGTTCGCGCCCCAATAGGTAACGAAGAGGTCGGTGTAACCGTCGTTGTCAAAGTCACCCGCACAGACCCCTTGGCCCCAGCCCGAAGATTTGAGACCAGCAGCTTCGGTCACATCCCGAAACTTGCCGCCGCCTTGGTTGTGATAGAGCCGGTTTGTGCCGCCAGGGCCAGACACGATGAAGATGTCGAGCAGGCCGTCGTTGTCGTAGTCGAGGAACGCCGCGCCGCTGCCGGTCGTTTCAACGATGAACTGTTTCGAGGTCGCGCCGCCGTTCGGGACGGATTGAACCAGCCCAGCCTGTCGGGCCATGTTGTTGAACCGAATCGAGCTCCGTGGTGCCGCCAAAGCCAGCAGGATTAGAGCAGCCCCGGCGAGCCACTTCACTGCTTGGGCGGAGCCTGGGCGCCTAGCTTCTTCAGAAAATCGCTGAACTCGCCCTCAGGCGGACGTTGGAGCTGGTCGAGCTGAACTTTCTCGCGCCGCGCATCCTCAGCGCGTCCGGAATTGCGGTAAGCGAGCATCAACGAATAATGCGCCGATTCCATTTTTGGCCTGAGCTGGATGGCGCGTTGCAGGAGATGGATCGCTTCATCGTGGCGCTTGGATTCCATGCGGACCCTCCCCAGGGCCACCAGCGCTTCGGGGAAATTGGAATCGAGCGCCGCCGCCTTCTCGAACCGCCGCGCAGCCTCCGAGCTCTTCTGTTCTGCCAGCAGGATTTGGCCTACCTGGTATTCGGCGGCAGCATCTGATGAATTTATCGCTAGCTCAGCCTCAAACTCACTCCGAGCCTGTTCGAGCGCCTCGGGTGTGTGCGACTGAAGCAGCAGCGCGCGTCCCAGGCGGTAGTGGAGGTTAAGAGCGTGCGGGTTCTTGCCGATCGCTTTCCGATATTCCGATATCGCTTCCGGATAGCGCCCCTCTATCTCAAAGACCTCGGCTGAGAGCTGGTTCAAACGGAACGACGAAGGCGCAGTCTGAAACATGCGCTGGATCGCATCGTTCCACGCCCGGTTGAAGACCTTAGCGCTTTCATACAGCACATCCGGGTCTTTGGGGAACGCCCGTTCGAGCGCGGTGAGAACGGTGAAGATCGCGTCGAATTCATTGCGCGCGAGATAGCACTGAACCATGGCAAGGCCAGACATGCGGCGAAGTTCGGGATCGGGATTGGAGGTGAACTGCTGGTGCAGGTCCGGCTCGGCGTCAGCGCACTTTCCAGAACCAGCCGTAGCCAGCGCGAGAAAAGTGCGCGCTTCTTTATCGTCGGGAAAGCGGGCCAGGACCGAGCGCGCTTCAGCGTAATTTCCACCATGAAAAGCAGCAATGCCCGAAGCGATATCCTGTTTTGGAGTCTGGGCCGCCGCGGCGCTGGCGAGTAGCAGGATGACGCTAATGGCCCGCATCATCCAGGACCAGGTCGAGATCGCCGGAGCGCTGCCGTTGTCGTCCTTCCAACATCCGCAGGCTCAGCAGGGGCGGCGCACCTGGTGGAATTTGTGGGGCTGTTGAGACTCGATCGGAAGCGGGGGTCGCGAGCTCCACAATTCTGCCCGATTCAGCTATTTGATAAATGAGAGCAATTAGAGCAAACGCGAACATAGTGTCGCCTCAAGAAATTTCATTTTACTGTCAGTCGTGCGTGGATCTGGCGCTGCTGGTTGGCCTCCGAGGTTTTACCTAAACGATCGTACACCCGCGCAAGGCGGTAGTGTGGCGTGGGCTCGTTCGGGTCCAGCTCGATGCTGCGCTCCAGTTCTCTGGCAGCCTCGTCGAAGGCACGCCTCCGCTCCAGGGCCAAACCCAACTCGAAATGGGACTCCCAGAAGTAGTTCCTGAGACTGATCGATTTGTGCAGCAGTGACTCGACCTGATCGGCACTCCCGCCGGTCGCTGCGAGTGCTTTGGCGTACAGGAAGGTACTGAAAAACCGATCCGGTTCTGATCGCGCGTAAGCCGCGAGCGCCCGTGTGATGGCAGGTGCCCGGTCTTCGGCCACATCCAGCATACGGCCCAAGAAAATGTAAGGCTGATCGACCTCGGGCGCAAGCTGGATGGTGCGGAGAAACGAATCGATTGCTTCTGGAAAACGGCGGAGGCCATATAGAGCAACACCGCGCGTGAGTTCCAGTTGAGCACTTTTGTCAAACACTTTGACGCCCTTTTCAATAGTCGCTAGAGCGGCCTCAAATCTCTGCGTTCGCAGAAGCTGTTGGGCCAACTCGAAATAGTAGGTCTCCTCGTATGGCCGCATTCGCAGCGCGGCCTGCAATAGCGCAATGACCTTATCGAAGTTGCCGGTTTCCGAATAATAAAAGCCGAGGCCATGGATGACAACAGGATCGCCAGGCGCCAGCGACTCTGCTTTCAAAGCAGCGGTGTTTGCGAGTTCCGGCTTGTTCAGCTTGTAGTAAGTCTGCGCGAGTGCCACCCAAGCCTGCGGCCGGCCCGGATCGGCTTTGGTTGCAGCCTCCAGTTCAGCCTGAGCAGCCATCAGATTATTCGCGTTGAGCGCGTCGAGCCCTGCGCGCAATCTCTGATCAAACGAGGTAGCTGATGCGAACAGCAACAGCAGACCAACGATCAAAATCAACGGGTCTCCAAATCGTGCAGAGCGCGTGTTGCAATGGGGTCGCCGGGCTTCCTGGCCAGGAGCCGCAGCATCAGGTCTCGGGCCTTCTCCCTCTCACCTATGCTCATATAAAGACGGCCCAAGTTCAGGTAAAGCGTATTGTCTTCCGGCGCAACCTCGATGCCGTATTGAAAAGCTGCTACTGCATCGTTCGGTTTGCCCATCTTCATATACAGCACTGCGAGATTGTTGATCGCGCCGGCGTGATCGCGAGTGATAGCGATAGCGCGCTCAAACAGCTGCTTGGCTTCAGGATTGCGACTCTGCTGGGCCAATACTAGCCCGAGTTGATTGGCAGCGTCGGCGCTCCCTGCATCAGACTGAAGCGCCCTCCGAAGCATGGCTTCACCCGATACAAAGTCGCCTAACTTCGCGTAAGTCTCACCCGCGGCGAGCAGGGCGGACGGTTGATCTGGCCTAAGGGCGAGCACTCTTTGATAGCTCTTGAGCGCTGGCGTCCACCGCTCGGCCTCGTAATGTAACTGGCCCAGGGCCAGATGCACCTTCCAATTAGCCGGGGCACGGCGGATGGTCTCTTCGAGATAAGGAATCGCTTGTTCCGGATAACCTGCCTGATAGAACGCCAGACCGTGCTTATAGAAGCTGCGCTGCGGACGTGTATAGTACGTGCCGCGAAACGGGATCGCAAGGTCGGAACTCATCCCCTTGGTGAAAGCGCTGAAATCCGCGTGTAAAATGTCACGCGAGGGGATGCCCGCATAGATTTTATGCGCCATTCCGCGAGCGTCAATCAGCAGCACTAGAGGCAACTCCAGATCCGTTCGCAAATCAAACAGATAGCGCCGGAAGATAGAGTAGTGCGCGGCTACATCCGGCGAGCTGCGATTCATGTCGATCACTTCGAAGGGCAGATCGGCGGGCATCCCCGGCGTACCCGCGTTAGTCAAGAGGAGAAAGCCAGGGCCTTTTCGGTTATCAGGCAAAGGTACCGGTTCCACCAGCCATGTGAACCCGAATTCAGGGCGATTAATGGGGTGAATTGGTCCCCCGGCAGCCGTCTTGCGATGCTCACGCAACGGCGTACTCTGCACTTTTTCCGACCCTTCCTGGATGTCATAGCGGAACCCCGGCGCAAGACCGCCTAAGTGTTG
>JBBSHP010000595.1:0-4020 GCA_038232555.1 Bryobacterales bacterium | reverse complement strand
TTCGCGCCTACACCCGGCAGTCCTTCATTGATACGCTAACGTTATATCTGCACGGCATCTGCTGCGATATCGATGTCGAGACCGGGCCCCGGCAACTGCCCAGCCGTTACATGCGGAAGCGCCTGAGCCTTTTGCACTCCCTGTATCCCCCGCCTACCGGCTATGCACTTTTCCCTGAGCAAGTGAAGCCGCACTAAGCGGAAGCCAGACTTTCTTCAGATTGGCGCTGTTAAGGTCTGGTTGAAGGATCTTACCATTCGTTACAACCCATTTAGGTAACGGGAGCCGGGACAAGCACGTTAGAACAGCATGGTGTTAGCGCCAGCTTTCGAACAGGATACAGACCTGATGCTCAGGGTACGGCACGGGGACGCAGGTAGTTTCGAACTCCTGCTGCATCGCCACCGCGCCACTGTGCTGAATCATCTATATCGCCTGGTCCACAATCATGCAATTGCCGAAGAATTGGCTCAAGACGTGTTTGTGCGGGTGTACCGCTCCCGCGAACGTTATGAGCCAACCGCCAAGTTCACCACCTGGTTATTTCGGATCACGACGAATGTTGCCCTAAACTGGCGGAGGGACACGCGGAGGCAAATGGCGGAACACGGAATTGACGAGCTGTCCAGCGATGTCCGGAAGTTTGAGTTTCAAGACCGTCGACCGTCCATGGATGAGAAATTAATCCGCGATCACAAAGCCAGGGAAGTGCAAGCTGCGATCCGGTCTTTGCCAAGCAAGCAGCTTGCGGCCGTGCTCATGCACAAGTACGAGGGCATGGATTACGCGGAAATCGCTGAAGTGCTGGATTGCTCGGTAGCCGCTTTGAAGTCTCTGCTCTTCCGGGCGTACGAAAATCTGCGCCGACAACTAACTCACCTGGATCCATTCACGGGCTGAAGACGAAGCTGTCGTCTTGCGTTCATGGATACTGAGGTTACGAACCAACTACAATACGAGGGATGTTTAAAGAGTTCAAAACCTTCATCGCACGCGGGAATGTGCTCGATCTCGCGATTGGCATTGTGATCGGTGTGGCCTTTGGCCTGATCGTTACCTCTTTCGTCAACGACATTCTGATGCCCCCGGTCGGGTTGCTGCTGGGCCGGGTTGATTTCACCAATCTGTTCGTCAATTTGACGCCGGATAAGTACAGCGGGGCGTCTCTCGCGGAGGCCAAGAAAGCCGGCGCGGCCACGTTGAACTACGGCCTCTTTATTAACAATCTGATCAATTTCGCCATTGTGGCCTTTGCTGTTTTTATAGTGGTCAAGCAAGCCAACCGGTTCAAAGAGCCAGCCGTAATCACAGTCAAACCCTGCCCTTTCTGCTTGAAAGACATCCCGCTCAAAGCCAGTAAGTGCGCGTTCTGTACCTCGGTTGTGCCCGTTTGAGGACGACGGAGTTCATCCGAAGGTACTAAGTGCCTACGTGGTCTGAAACTAAACAGAAACGCTGATTGTTGCCCCGGCGCAGAGTCCGTACCCTGGATACAGGGAGCAATCGTGAAATGCTGCGGGGCATCGTAATCTGTCCTGATATCGACCTCAGTGAGCGGTTCCAGCAACTGCTGGTCGAGTTAGGGCTCGTAAATGTGACCCGAATCCTGGATCACTATCCAAACGGTCTCGAACTGTTGAGGTATCTGCGTGCACATGCGCCGCAGGTAATCTTCCTAAGCAGCGAGTCCATGAACCGGGCCGTTGAGATTGTTAGAGAGGTAGAAACGAACACCCCAGGGGTGCAGATTGTAGCTCTCGGTCGAAAATGCGACCAAAAGGTATTGCTCGATTTGATGCGATCGGGTATCCGCGAGTACGCCTCACTACCATTCGACCGCCAAGGTCTGCAGGAATCGTTGCTGCGCCTGGGCGAGGTTCTGCAAGCCAAACCACCGTCCATCGAAAGCACGGATAACGTGTTTGCGTTTCTGCCCTCAAAAGCCGGCGTGGGAGCTTCCACCATCGCGCTGAATGCGAGTGTGGCGCTAGCGCGGCAACCCCATTCCCGAGCGCTGCTATCGGACTTCGATTTGAATTCCGGAATGATGCGCTTTATGCTCAAGCTCGAGAACACCTACGGGGTAGCGGACGCAGCCGCGCATGCCTTGGTGATGGATGAGAGCCTGTGGCCCCAGATGGTGACAACGGTGGACAAGTTGGACGTGCTGCACGCCGGCAAGCTCAACCCCGATTTTCGGATCGAGCCGACCCAGCTCCGGCACCTGATCGAATTCATGCGACGCAACTATCAGGCGGTCTGCTTCGACCTCTCGGGCAATCTGGAGAAATATTCGCTTGAAATTATGCACGAGGCGAAGAAGATCTTCCTGGTGTGCACTCCGGAAATTCCTTCGTTGCACTTGGCCCGGGAAAAGTATCTGTATCTGAAACACCTCGATTTGCAGGATCGAATCTGCGTTTTGCTCAACCGCAGCCAGAAGCGCCCGGTCATCACTCCTCAACAGATCGAGGAACTGCTTGGCTTACCCATCCAGATGACTTTCGCCAACGACTATGTAGGAGTTCACCGAGCATTGACCCTGGGCAAAGGCGTTGAAGCCACCAGCGATTTGGGGAAACAGTTCAGCGTACTGGCCCAGAGCATGACGCAACAACCCCAAACTGTGGCGGAGAGCAAGAAGCGTTTCATCGAATACTTTTCGGTAAACCCGGCCCGTTACGCGGTAGCCGAGACCAAAGTGCCGGCACTGTGATCTAGGCGGCTTTCAGTTCAAACCCCAAGTCTGACGGAGCTCGGCCGGTATATCGAACGGAATGCGGTGACCGCCCCGGTTCGCCAACAAAATGCCCTCGATCAAGCGACGGCTGAAATGTCCGGAGATAGCTGAGGCGATCGCGCAGGAATTTTTGATGTTCACCACGGTCATATTGAACGCTTTCAACGGCAAGAAGCAGGTGCGGTGCGGGAATCGGCTGCACTGCCAGCATGTCCGCATAGCGGTCCCCTAGCAAAGCGCGTACGAACAGCGGCGGAATCGGATCCAGTAAATTGCCGGGAAGATACTGCTGCATCATTTGGACCAGAGCGCGAGTCATATCCTGTCCTTCCGGGCAACTTGCGTAATGGCGGCGTTGTATCGCGCTGGCAATTTGTTCCGCATCCAGCATAGTGTGGGCCTGCAGTTCCTCTCGGATTCCCAGGATGTGCCCGATGATGTTCCAACAGTGCAGCAAAGCTTCCGCCTGCCGCTCGTCGACATGCAGGCCAAGTTGGCGCAGTCCATCGATGACTACCCAGGAGAACGACAGCAAGGTCCCCGCCATATCCTCCGGATTAACGGGTTTATTGAATTCGGGGTTCCAACCCGGATATGCGGCGATTTGATGGCGTACACCGGCGTGCATCAGCCGGACTTTCTGCGCGGTGCGTACGCCAGTTCCTCCCGGTGCCAGGCCGCCCGGCCGCAGTACATCCACCACCATCTGCGCCGTTTCGATCACCCGGCGGGTCGATTGGTGTACAGCCGGCTGGTGAGGGCCAGCACCTGAACGCCTTTACGGCCCGCGTAACAGAAGGGCAGCGAATAGCACAGCAACATGGCGATGGCTTCCGGTCCCAATCGCCAGTACACTTCCTGCCCCGCTTTGACCTTGTCAGGATCCGCCCACGCCGGCAGGCCTTCACTCTTGTTTAGGTAATCCCGGATGACGGGAGGCAACGCTTCAGGCGGAGGCTGATCGTTTTCGACCAAGGTTCTCATCACAGCATTCACCGCTTTGAGATCACCGCCCGCGAACAGTTGTCCTACTGCATCATCAGCGAGAGGATCGCCCACCTCGCGCATCGAATCCAGAAACGCGTCTGAGAGCATAACGAGCCAATCTAACACAGCCCCGCTCAGGACGTTAAGATCAGTCATCCTTTAAACGGCAGTAGACCTCGAAGCTTGAACACAGAAGTGGTTACCATTGTTCAACATGAGCGAAATAGAAGCGGTTGTGCGGACTCACCCGGAGGGTGAAGGACAACCAGCGGCGAATCCCCAGCCAGAACCCC
>JBBSHP010000594.1:0-4021 GCA_038232555.1 Bryobacterales bacterium | reverse complement strand
GTCCTGTCCGCCGCCGCCAAGGTAAGTGGCGTAAACAACCGCGCCCGTTGGGTCTAACTTGATTACAAAAGCATCGTTGCAGGGGAAGGAGGTGGGTCCGCCAAAGTTGGGGAAGGCTATACAACTTCCTCCGCCGTACTTCGTCTGGAAGGCTCCTGGAGTCGCTGGGAAAACTGAAGAACTCGTGTTTCCTGTAAGGTACACGTTCCCGCTGGCATCTACGGCGACCGCACTCACCAACGCTGATCCCGGAACTGCGTAAGCGATGGACGGCGGAGCTGCCGCTATCGCGCCAGCCACCGCGAATAGAAACACAACCGTCCGCCACATACCTTATCATCGCAGGATCGTGGCGGCAACAAGCTTCAGGCAGCCGCCCGCGCAACGGCCCGAGTGCTTTCCGCTTGTGCCAAACTGAGGCTGTGTTTCGCGGGCTCGCGATCATTGCATGTCTTAGCGCCGCTTGCGGTATCCCGCCTCGCCACCTCTTCGGATCGTTCTCGATAAAATAGCTCGTGATGCCAGGCTGGAGATCGAGTCCCTCGGCTTGCACAGATTGCCGGGCACCGACCAAGCTCATCCACGACCGGCTTGCCCTCGCCGGTATGAATTGCCGCCTTGGCCGGACCCAGATAGAAGCCCCGCGATATAAAATTGCACACTGGCGTGCGCCTGCCCCTGGTTCGGTTCGAAGTACAGACGCGCATGCCTTGCCTTTACGGGCTTCGGCTGTGCCAAAAGCAACCGGTAGCAGCGCTCAATAAAACAGCAAACGTGCATGGTGGCATTTTCATAAATGCTTCACTCGACGCTCAAAGTAACCCCCGCCTGACTTAACGTCCCACCCACCCGGATAACGACCGGCACCGCTCCTGAATTCACTCCATTCGGCAGACGTACGTTCACCTGAATCACTCCGGCCACTTCACCCGGCGCGGCGCCTGCATACAGAACCTGCGCGTCCTTGCCGTCCACACTGACCGTAACAGGCAATGTCGGCTTGGGGAGCACATTAACCGCAAGCTTGCCATCCACCCCTGGCGGGTCGGTTGCGCCTTCTCCGGTTCCATACAGCACCACAACCGAGCCTTTCGCGGCGGGATTCGACAAGGAGTTGACGGACCCGTCCTCGTTCAAGATCGCTCCCTGTCCTCTGCCGCTGGCATCGGCGGTAAACAAAGCGGGCGCGCTGCCCGCAACTGGAAGGGTGAACACAGCCGATACCTGCCCGTTGTACTGCACAATGACGTGCGTGTTCGTGCGACCGTCGCCAAGGGAGTAGGGAACAATAGCGCTCACCTGATCCGCCCTAACGTAGACCAGCGGAGCCGGGATGCCGTCGAACAGAACTTGGACGTTGCCCAGGCTTGTACTGACAATGCCGGCCGGAGTGAGCGATAACGGAACTCCGGCCAACGGCCCCAGACCCGTGCCGAAGAGCGATATGATTTCCCCGGGTGCAACGCCTCCGGTAGCGTAGCTGGCTGCATTGGTTAGCGCGGATATGGCGAGTATGGGATTGCCTATGGTTACCTGAAGCGGCTGAGACGGGGCGGACTGAGGATTAACGACGACGAGTGTATATGTTGCCGCTGCGGCTGCGAGCCCCTTATTGACCACGGCCTGCAATGTCGTGGCGTTTAAGAAGGTAGTCGGCAGCCCGACGCTGTTCCCTGAAAACTGAACCACCGCGCCGTTGATGAAACCCGATCCTGTGATCGTCACCGAAGTGTCATTCGATCCCGGCGGAATCGCCGATGGTGATACAGAACTCACGACAGGAGCGGGATTGAGAACGTTTAAGCTAACCTGAATTGCAGTCTGCGGGTCGATGCGGATGGTTCCGCTGTATAGTCCCGCGGATAAACCTGAAGGATTGACTGAAACGGTCAGCGTTGCCAGTGTCGTGCTCTGGCCTGGCGATACTATCAGCCATTTTGCGTCACTCGTTGCAGTGAACGGCTGGCCGGACACGCCGCTGGTGATGGAGATGTTCTGAGCGCTTGGAACAGCCCCACCGATCACGAATCGCAGGGGCAACACACTCGGCGTCACCGCAAAAGGCGATTGGAAGGGAGCATCGGGGCTGAGCCGAATAAGCCAGATATCGTCCAGCCCTCCCCGAGTTGATTGAAGCGCGTTTTGTAGGGGTATATCATTTGACCATGTTGACCCCGTAGCGTAGATGTTGCCATTTTGATCAACTGCTACGGCCTCTAGGCTATCGTCCTCCGTCCCTCCCAAGGTCGTAGAAAACATCAATACGTCTCCCGCTGGAGCTAATCGAGATATAAACCCTTCCCGATTGTAAGATCCTCCCCTGTGATAATGGTCGATTGGATTCTTGACGGGAAAGTCACTGGAGTTGGTATATCCAACCACATATACTCCACCGTCGGGAGCCAGTGCGATGTCGCCTGTACCGTACTCGTCCGCCGATCCCCCCAGGAATGTCGAGAAAACCAGATTGCTGCCTGAGGCATCAAGGCAGAATATTACCCGATCGCTGCCGCCCCCCGCGTATATCGGCTGTGCGGCGTTCTTGACCGGGAAGTCAGGCCCATAGACGACGCCTTCTATGAAGGCTCTGCCTTGTAGGTCAACGACGATACGGTTGCCGCTTGAGAAACTTCGTCCGGTCACAAATGTCGAGTACATCAGTGCACCATTCGCAGACAGTTTTGTTACAAATGCGCTTAGGTTTGAAGATCCCAGCAGTGGGCGGGCACTCATATATCCGTTCAGAACGGGAAAATCATCCGAAGATGTACTCCCTGTAATGTAAGCACTCCCATCTGCTCCAACACTGATACCAGACAAGCCATCCAAGCCACTTCCACCCAGATATGTGGCGTAAAGTAGGTTGCCTGCGGCGGACAATTTGGCGACGTAACCGTCAAGCCCTCCGGGCGGGGAAGGCTGGAAGGCGTTCTTCGTTGGGAGACCTCGGGCATTCGCAATGCTGGCCGCGATGTACGTGTTTCCACTAGCGTCAGACGTGACAGCAGAGCCTTGGTCAGCGTTCGGGCCTCCAATGTACGTTGAAAAGACAAGCGACCGGCCGTCCGAAGATATGCGAGTAACGAAAGCGTCGTTGAACCCACCTCCATACTGTGACTGAACGGCGTTCTTGATTGGAAAATTCAAAGAAGATGTTGTTCCGATGATCACGGCAGTTCCGCTTGAATCCAGAGCAATGTCGTGGCCGTAAGTATCAGTGTCTCCTCCAAGGATGGCGTAATATAAAATGGCATCGCCCTTCGCCGAAAGTTTGATTACATAGGCGTTCTGGCTAAATCCCGAAGTCTGTTGAAATGGGTTGAGCTGCGGCGACACGAATGAACGGATGCTGCCGGTTATATAAGCGTTACCGTTCGTATCGACCTTGATGCCAGTTCCATAATCGTAGCCGGGTCCACCCAAGTAAGTCGAATACACGAGCACCGGGTCTACAGTAACTATTTGCGAGTGGTCATAAGCGCCGAGCGCAAAGTGCACACGTTGGTTATCGGTGATGTGATATGCGCAAGCGATTTCGCGACCATTCTGGTAGACTCTCGGCCGGTTCTGGTGAACTTCGGCAATTTCAAGGTCGCCGTTTTCGTTAGCAAACACAGGGTAGTTGTAGGCGAGTTCGATCTGGTCCGGATTAGCACCAGGCGCGAGCAGAAAATCATACTCCAATCGGCCTTCCGCATTGCCATAATAAACAATGTCGATTCCTGGATAGACGCCCTTATACCGCACCTTGGCGTAATGCGGCACGCCGCTCCGCCACTTCTTCGGATCGTTCCCAATAAAATAGCTTGTGATGCCGGGCTGGAGATCGAGTCCCTCGGCTTGCACAGATTGCCGGGCACCGACCAAAATCATCACAACTGGCTTGCCCTCGCCGGTATGAATTGCCGCCTTAGCCGGACCAAGATAAACACCCTGTGATAGGAACTGCACACTGGCGTGCGCCTGCCCTTCGTTCGGTTCGAAGTACAAAGGCACGTGCCCTGGCTGCACTTCGTGGGCG
>JBBSHP010000593.1:0-4023 GCA_038232555.1 Bryobacterales bacterium | reverse complement strand
TGGGCCCGGAATAAATAAGTGGACCACAAAGCTACTGCCGCATTCAGCATCCCGAAGACCAGCGCCGACCGGACCAGCCCCAGCTTAGGAACTAATAGGATCGGAAACAGCAACGACGCACCCAGTGCTCCCAGATAGTCGAAGGTCAAGACGTGGGAGACCAGTTCGCTGAAGCGAAAGCGCTCCTGCAGGATGCGCATCAAGAGCGGAATCTCCAGCCCCACCAGAATGCCGACCGCAATCACAACCACATACAGAATGAGCTGGAAAGCCTGGGTATACGCGAATGCCAGGAAGAGCATCGACGATGAAAAGCCGCCCACCAGCCCAACCATCAACTCAATGCCGACAAACTGAGCCACCAGGCCGCGCACCAGGAAACGGGACAGGAAACTTCCGATGCCCATGGCGAATAAGTAGCTCCCGATGATGGTCGAGAACTGAAAAACGCTGTCGCCCAGCAAATAACTCGCTAGCGTGCCGGCGATCAGTTCATAGATCAGGCCGCAGGCCGCGATCAGGAAGACGGAGATGAATAGGACGATAGCCAAATGTGCCCGTTAGTGCACGGCCGCGGCAATGATGATGCACATGCCAATCGACATCGCCCCCACCAATATCGCCAGCGCTACGTTCTTGTCCTCCACGATCTCTTTCCACAGATGGTAGGGCGTGAGCTTATCAATCAACGCAAAAGCCATCACAAAAATCGCAATGCCCAGAGTCGCGTAAATCAACGCGTTGAGCAGATAGCCGGGATGAAACTCGTTCATGTTTACTTGCCTCCAACATATCGGGAATAACCGCCGTAATGCGAACGGTACGCGCCGGGATTATCGCGAATGGTTTTTGGTGTTACCCTTTGCTCATTCACGCGCGAGAAGGTCCAGCCCCGGTACTCAGCCACCGTTGTCAGGCCGAGTAACATCACTCCATAGATCAAAAACAGTGGATTATTTCTCAATCGCCGCCTTTACTTAGCGTGATAGGTGAGAAATCGCTTTCACTCCATCGTTTGGTTTCAAATTGGGCGGCGCGCACACCCTTGAAAATAGGAGGGATCGACAGAAGCACCGCCGCCAACCAAAGCCAACTATAAGTGGGAACCCCGCGCAGCACCAGCAGATCATAGCTCATAGTCGCACTGGATCCGCTACTGCTCTGCAGCTCCGGTTCCACCCGCAGATAATATTTGCCGGCCGGCACGTTCGGAAGCACAACGCTGTCGTTGGGGCTTCCCTCGTCGCCGTAATGGCTGACTTCCCGCCCGAAATCCCGAGCCGTGCCGGTTGTCTCATTCACCAGCGTGTAGCTGAAGTAAGCCGCGTTGCTCCTCAAGTCGGTCCGCGTCATCACATCGAGATTCGAGATCCGGCTCGGTCCGACCTCGAAAGGATCCGTTACGAAAGCCGTATTAGTCGGCGTGCCGGTGCTGGCGCTGGCCGTAGAGCCCGGGGCAGGGCTGCCCGAAAACGTGTAGTGCTGCCGGAAAACCTCTTGGCGAGGTGCGCTCACCGCAACCAGCACTGCTAGAGCGGCCAAGGCCAGCATCAGCTTAAACCACAGACTCCAGGCCGACCGGACTTTCCCCTTATAGGGTGAAGGCTGATTGAGAAAAATTCCCGTCGGCGACGCAGCTTTGCCCGGTAGCTGAAAGGCCTGCCAGATCTGCTGCGGATCCCAGTACTCGCCTTGCGACCAGGTCACCTCCTGGTCAGTGGTTTCAGCCGACAACATGCGGGGCGGGGCAGTGTAGTCTTCCACAAAAACCGCTTCACCAACCCGCACCTGCCAGGGAAATTCGCCCAATACGAAAACCGTCTTGGCCCGTGCCGTATCGAAGATCAAATAAGTCTGGTCTTGGTAGCGCGCGCGCTTCTTGCCCGCCACCGTCGTAATCTCCGGAAGACTGGGAACCGAACGGATGAGATTCCAGTGGCCGTTGAACTCGCTCAAATAGCGAAATCCCTGATAGGGATTGAACAACACATACTCGTTCCAGCCGAACGCATCGGGATCATCCTTAGTTAGCCGAACTTCACGCCGCTGAAAGCCGATCGCCTCGAAAGGTTTTCCGCCCAACGTGCCGCGCGAGCCCAGCGGGATCAGTGGTTGCAGACGCAGCTTGCTGTGAAACTTCTGCAGGATGACCAGCTCGGGCGTGGAGGCGTCCAACACCGTGAGACACTGTGGGCACACCACACTCAAGGTGTGTGCAAAGCCGCGCATCTGAACCGGGCCACCACAATTCGGACAGGACAGCGACTTCGATTGAACCACCGGCGGACTGACCAGTGCACTGCTCATCCGGTCCAGCCCTCAAACATCCGCAGATTCTTAAAATGGAGTTCGTCGAACTCGACGGGGCGCCCCATGAAAAGCAGCGGCGGCCTCTCGCTGTAATCCACCGTGGCGAAATCGCCGCCCGCGCTGCGAAGGTCAGCAACCAGCAGGTCTTTCTTGTTCCAATACTGAAAAGGCAGCTCGCCTTGCACGCCTTTGTAGTGGGCCCGCGTCAGCGATGTCACGCTGAACTTCTGGGTGTTCCAGGTAAACTCGCGCCCTCGCGACATCTGGTCGGGAGCGGGCAGCACTTCAGGAGCCGGCGTCAACCACGATAGATCGTATTCCAGTTGCGCATCGGACAGCCATCCGCTCGTACCATCGTTGTAGATCAGGTGCCACTCGTTCCAACCGCCCTGTTCATACTCATAGAGGATGCGCCCGATCGCGGTAAAGGTCTTGCCCTGATACGCGCCCTCGGTCCCGATTTGGATGGGGGAACTGTCTGCCGGCAGGTCGGCCACCTCGCCTACCTTGCGCAGATCGACATCGGTACGGACCAGAATCGAATGACAAAACTCACAAGTGGTCTGCACCGCGCTTGACCATCGAAACTGAATCGGCGCTCCGCAATTCGGACAGTTCGCAACGCGACCGCTCATGGCTCAGTAAGGCCGCTCGATGCGCCGTACATGCACACTGGCTGCCTTTACATGCATCTGAAGCAATTTTTCGAAATCCGCATCCGGCCGGGGCTGGCAGCAGAATACGTTCAGACACAACGATCCGAACTCCGGAAAAGTGTGACACGCCACGTGCGATTCCGATAGCAGCCGCAGTCCCGTGATTCCGCCCGCTCCGTCGAACTGGTGCCAGTTCGGATCGCCCACGGGATGCAGTGACAATTCACCGGTGAGCGATTCGAACAGGGCTTGCAGTCTCTTCAGGTCGGCCAACGCCGCGGGATCGCAGCCGTGCGCTTCCACCACCCACTCAATGCCGAACATTTTTTGGCTACTGCCTTGGTTACTGCGCTGTCCCGCACTCCGGGCAAAACTTCGCGCCTTTTGAGATGCTCTTTCCGCAGTTGGTGCAGAACTTGGTCTGCCCCCCGGGAGTTGCTGCCGGAGCCGCCGGAGCCGCCGGAGCCGCCGGAGTCTCCGTCCCTCCACCGCCGCCCGGACGCATCGCGTTCATCATGTTCTGTCCCATGGCCAGCCCCGCGCCGAGCCCCACTCCCATACCTGCCGTGCCGCCCTCATTTGCGGCCGCGATCGGCATGGACTGCGCCACTTGAAACTGCGTGTACCGATTCATATCGCCGATCATGTTCATACTGATCCTCTGATCCAGGATCTTCTGCAGCTCATCGGGCAGCGATAGATTCTCAACCAGGAAGGTCTCCAGGCCCAAGCCCAGATCGGCGAACGCGGGCTTCACCACTTCCGCGATCTTCAAACCCAGCTCCGCCTGATTCGCGGCCATGTCGAGAAAAGGCACGTTGCTCTGCGCAAAAGCGTCCGTCATTCTGGCGATGACGGTGTTTCGCAGTTGCCCTTCCAGATCGCTGACGCGGTAGATCTCGCGCGTGCCGCTGATCTTGGTGTAAAAGCTCCGGGGGTCCGAGATGCGGTACGTATAGATGCCGTAGCCACGCAGCCGGATGGCGCCGAACTCCTTGTCCCGGATGGTGACCGGAGTCGCCGTTCCCCAGCGCTGATCGGTCTGCAGCCGCGTCGA
>JBBSHP010000592.1:0-4023 GCA_038232555.1 Bryobacterales bacterium | reverse complement strand
GGAAATGGCTCTTGCACGCCGATACGCATCACCCCGCAAACGGCTTCGCTTGCCAGGGGAACCTATACCGGCTTCGTAACTGTGAGCGATCCGAACGCAATTGATGCTCCCCAAACCATCGCGGTCACGGTGCAGGTGGGGGGAAACCTGCCCGATAAGCTCGAATATTTCCTTCCCCCGGGCGGAACGGCAACTTCACGATTCACTACGGGCGGCCCATCCACAGTTACTGCTACCACCCAGGCCGGTGGCCAGTGGCTTTCGGTCGCTCAGGATGGAACCGGCACGTTTCTGTTCAATGTTCCCTACAAGGTGACCGTAAGCGCGGGATCGCTGGCGGCCAGCGATTACAACGGAAACATCTCCGTTACGGGCTCCTCCTTGGTCGCCGATAACAAGAACGTTCCAGTCACCTTGCATGTGACCACGCAACCGGTTGCGCAATTGGCTGCTCCGGTAACATTTCGCATTGCTCAGAACGGGGCAAAGCAAACTCTGATGCTACCGATTGGCAATGGCGGCCAAGGGACGCTGGCCGTCTCCGGAGTAACCGTTACTCCCGGAACAGGCGGCAATTTCCTGACAGCACAGACTGGATCGGGAGCTACCGTGATGTTGACTGCGGACGCCACCGGGTTGGCGCCGGGAACCTATACCGCTACCGCCGTGGTCGCGAGCAATGCCGCGAATAATTCGTTTTCCGTCCCAGTACAGTTGGAGGTTGTTACTGCCACCGGGCCTATCGCCAAAGCGGGCGGCGTCGTGAATAACGCGACTTTTGCGGCGGGTGAAAGCGTAGCCCAGGGCGATATCGTGGCGCTCTTTGGAGATCAGTTGGTCAACGGCGATCCAGTGGGCGCAGCCAGCCTGCCCTTGAGCCCAACGCTGGGAGGTGTGCAGGTATTCGTGAACGATCAGCCCGCGCCCGTGTATTACGTCTCAGCCGGACAGATCAACTTCCAGATTCCGTTTAATGCCACGCCGGGTGAAGGAACGGTACGGGTGGAGCGCAATGGGCAACGCGGCAACACCGTTTCAGTGCAGATCGCCAGAAGTGTGCCGCGGCTGCTGCGTCTGGGAATCGGCGACTACGGCATCATCACCAACCAGGATCTCAGCTTCCCGATTCCTACTACTGCGGGGCTGTCAAGTCATGCTGCCAAAGCCGGCGATGCGCTTACCATTTACGCGATTGGACTCGGGCCTACCTCGCCTGAGGTGGCCAGCGGGGCCGGTTCGCCTAGCGTTGAGCCGCTAGGGCGCGTAGTCACGCATCCCAAAGTCTGCTTCGGCACACCGACACCCTTCAATCAAGGCATGTGCGTGGACCCGCTTTTCGTGGGGTTATCGCCAGGCTTCGTGGGTCTCTATCAGATTAACGTGGTAGTCCCGGCGACTGTACTGGCCGGCGACACGATCCCTTTGCGGCTCACGACCGACGATGGGGACAGCAACGCCGTCCAAATCGCAGTCAAGTAGGACAGGCGTTGTCGATTGAGAGTACCGATCGGCTCTATTATCACGACAGCTACCTGACGGAATTTCAGGCCCGCGTCGTCGATAGCAGCGCCGATCGGAAGACCGTGTACCTGGATCGAACGGCGTTTTATCCCGCATCAGGCGGGCAGCCGTTCGATTTGGGTCTGCTCGGCGGCATTGCAGTTGAGGCGGTCGTCGATGAAGACCAACGTATTGCACATGTGCTCAGCGCTCCTTTGATCGGAAGCGAGGTGGTCGCAAGTCCGGTGAAATGTGAGATCGACCGGCCCCGGCGGTTCGATCACATGCAGCAACACACCGGGCAGCACCTGCTCTCGGCGGTTTTTGGCGAGCAAGTGAACGCGTCCACGGTCAGCTTCCATTTGGGCACGGAGTCCGCCACCATCGATCTGAGTATCCATGCATTAGAGCCCCACCAGATTCAACAGGTAGAGCGGCGGGCCAATGAGATCGTGTTCGCAAACAAGGCGGTTCACATTTCGTTTGAGGAGCGAACCGAAGAACTCGGGCTGAGGAAGCCATCGGAACGCCAGGGCATTCTGCGGCTGATCTCCATCGACGGATTGGATCGAAGCGCCTGCGGTGGAACGCACGTCCGCACCACGGGCGAGATCGGGCCCATTATGATCCGAAAGCTGGATCGGGTTCGAAGCAATCTCCGCGTTGAATTCCTCTGCGGGATGCGAGCCGTGCGGCGCGCACGGGCCGATTACGAGGCTCTATCGCGGATTGCCCGCACCTTCTCAGCGCCGCTCGATGAAACGCCGGCCCTGGTGGCGGCCCAGGCTGAAAAACTGCAAGACGGGGACAAAGCCCGGCGCCGATTAAGTGGGGAATTAGCCAGTGCCCGCGGCCGGGAACTATACGCCCAAATCGCTGCGAACCCGGCTGGCCTTCGCAAGGCTCTGCGTCGGATTCACGCAATTTCGGAAGAGGTGCGGATAGAGGCCCAGAGCTTCTGCAGCGGCGAAAAAGCGGTAATTTTGTTCTTGGCCGAAGACCCGCCCTCGGTACTCCTCGCGGTATCCCAAGACAGCGGTTGGAATGCGGGAGCATGGCTCAAAGAGGCGCTCGCAAAGACCGGCGGCCGAGGCGGAGGCACGGCGATAACGGCCCAAGGCAGTGTTCCCTCCAAAGAAGCGTTGGATCTGCTGGCTGAGCAATTCGATGCCGAGCCACGGGCGTAACCGATCGCTGAACCTACCGCAGCGGGGCCAGCGAAATCAGTGCCAGGCCGCTAACGAACAGGATCAGCATGATCGCAAGCAGCATCTTCACCCGCGGAACTGCCCCCGCAAATTCACGCCACACCAGCAATCCCCATAGCGCGCTGATCAGCGTGGCTCCCTGACCAATTGCGTAGCTGATGGCTGGTCCGACGTGGACCTCTTTCGGAGCGCTGGCCGCCACGAAGTTCGCGATTGCTCCAGCGCACCAGATCAACCCGCCCGTCACGCCGAGAGTGTGCTGCTTGAAACTGCCCTGGAAATACTGGCCGAGCGCGACAGGTTCTCCCACCACCGGCAGATTCATAAAGTAGATGTTGAACACGAAGGTCGACAGAAAAACACCCAGCGCGAAGAAAAATGCGATCGCATAGGGCAGTAGCCCGATTTCTTCGCCCTTCGCCATCTCTACCATGGGGTAAAACGAGCCCATTAAGACGCCGCTCACCAGGCTGATTGCAATCCCTTTGATGCTGGTGTTCTGAACGGCGGCCTTCTTCGGAGCCGTCCGGGAACGGCTTGGAGCGGTTACGGGCGCGGTCGGAGTTGCAGCTGCGAAGGCCCGTTCGCGTTGGGACCGGGCGTGCCTTGCATAAGCAACCGCATCAAAGATTATGGCCAATACAACTAGTGCAACGCCTGCGGCCAGATACATCGGATTACCTTGCGGGTTCAGGAAATGATTCAAGACGACGCCGATCACCAGCGCCAGACCGATGCCTACGGGAAACGCCACAGCCATGCCGGCAATCGAGATCGCGGCTACCAGCAGCATGTTCGCCAGGTTGAAGATCACTCCAGCCGCAAAGGCCCAAGCCATTTTAGACTTTCCGGCGATCAACAAATTATCCATAAAAGAGAGCTCGCTCCCCATGGACCCGAACGTGAATGCAGCGATCACCGCTGCGATCAGAACGCCAGCGGCGTAGTCGAAATAAAACAACTCGAAGCGCCACTTCCCGCTGAGCTTGAACGTGTTGGCCCACGATCCCCAGCAGATCATCGAAACGATGCTGAGCAGCAGTGCAATACCGTAAGTGGAAGGAGTCATGACGGGTCCGGGCGGAAGCGCGATTTTAGCACGGTGTGAGCCCGGGCCAGAAGCTCAGAATTATCCAATACGAGATGATCATGAAAGTGAATCGGTTTCCAATGCGAGATGATCATGAAATCGGGGTAGGCAAGCTGCGGCTGAGTGCAAGTACACATGCAGAATGCCGAAGGGCCGAGTTCACAACAGATCAACGAGTTTTTGAAAGGGAGCGCGGCGATCGAATTCACCGCGACGAGCCGCATC
>JBBSHP010000591.1:0-4026 GCA_038232555.1 Bryobacterales bacterium | reverse complement strand
TTCCGCCCCACCTAGTGGATACTCGAAATGAAGCTGTAAGGGGCCCTGGAAATCCCGGGCCTTCAGCATCGTGAAGAATTCCTGGAGTTTCACCATTCCCTGACCCAGCGGCACGAACTTGGATTTCCAGTTTCCTTTCGTATCCTTCGCCCAAATACAATCTTTGACGGCAACCCCTCGCAGGTACGGCCCAGTCACCCGAAAGCTGTCGATCCATCCTCCCAAACCACCCTCGATCGTGGCATGGCCAATGTCGTAATTGATGCCCACCGCCTTGGGATCGAACTCCTTCAGCAGAATGTACAGGTCCCATATGGGAGCCCCCACCAGCCCTATGCCCGAATGAGTGTGGAACATTGCGCCGGTCTGATATTTCGCATTCAGCTCGGCAAGTTTTGCAACCCGCGGCTTCAAACCTTCCAGTTGGTCGGGAAGAGGGGTTTTGTCATCGTATTTGAAGCCACCCCAGCGGTAATGGTTGATTCCTAACGAGGAGATCGTGCGGAGAACGTCTTCCGTGTGCGGCGTATCGGCGTCAATGATGTCGCTTGTGATCATGGGTACTTCCAAACCATTCGCCCGAATCGTTTTGACTAGCGGCGGCAGGTCCTGGATTACCCGGTTCGGCTCCACGTGCCCTCCGGACCGAACTGTGAGATCAATTCCGTCGAAGCCCAGGGAAGCCACGCTCTTCGCCAACTCCTCGCCCTCCAGAAATTGGAGATGCTTGGAGAAAATGGCGACCTTTTGTTTGGCCGGGGCTGCTAGGAGGGGCGAAATGGCCGCGCCACCCGCTGACAACAGAAACTCTCGCCTATTCATAGTTTGCCGCTTGTCTTCGAATACATTGACTACAATCGCAACGCGGAATCGCGTCCTACGGGGGGCCGCAGTATCGCACGGCCAGTACAGTAATGTCGTCGGTCTGGGGATTTCCGCTGGTGAATCCGTTCACGTCGGACACTACCTTGGTTACGATGTGCTGTGCCGGCGCACGATTCATCCCTGTCAAGGCCGCTGTCAAACGCGCCTCGGTGTAAAACAAAGATTGCTCGTCCTCAGCTTCGGTCACGCCATCGGTATAGAGCACCAGAACATCCCCAGGGTTCAGCTTCGCGTGGCCAGCCGTAAACTGGGCGTCATCAAACAACCCCAGCATGAATCCACGCGGCTCCCGGAGATACTCAAGCTGTCTGTCCCCAGTCAGCAGGCAGGGAGCGGTCTGCCCCCCGGCGCTGAACTGCAGATCGCCGGTTCGCAAATCGACAATGGCGTAGAAAAGCGTTACAAACAATTCGCCGTTACTTTGACGCAACAGGACGTCGTTAACATGTGCCAGGCAGTCTTTGGGAGGAGCGCCGTGCAGCGCCGTGGCCCGCAGCAGAGTCCGGCTTACCGCCATGAAGAGGGCCGCAGGAATGCCCTTTCCCGACACATCGCCAATGCACACACCCAAGCGGTGCGCATCAATCAGGAAGAAATCGTAAAAGTCACCACTCACCTGACGTGCGGGAAACATGCTGGCGCTTATCTCGAACGCGTTGTGCCCTATGATCGTCTCAGGAAGTATGGACTGCTGAATCCGCATCGCGATTTCCAATTCGGAATGCAGCAACGTCAGATGCTCTCGCGCCTGTAGGCCGGCGCGAATGGTCTCAAGTTCGCGGCGGGTACGCGCCAGAGTGGTTCGCAGATCAGCGAAGTCGATCGGCTTGGTCAAGAAATCGTAAGCACCCCGGTTCATCGCGGTGCGGATATTCGGCATGTCGTCATACGCCGAAACAATGATCGTTTTCAGAGGCCGGGAATAGCCCACCAGGTTTGACAGCAATGTCAGGCCATCCATGACCGGCATGTTGATGTCACTCACCACAATGTCTAGCCGGTGATCGGCTTCCAGCTTCTCCAGCGCCTGTTCCCCGTTGAGGGCAAATACAAATTCCAACTCGCCCGAAGCGATCTGGCGGCGGAATTTTTGTCGCACCAGGTTTTCCAAATCGGCTTCGTCATCGACCATCAGAATGGACATGAAGTCAGCCAGCCTCTTCGTCGCAGCAGGGGAGTGTAATGATAAACTCCGTGAATTCGCCTGGGGCACTCTGGGCACGGAGATCGCCTTTGTGTTCCCGGACGACGATGTCGTAACTGATCGACAACCCTAGCCCGGTTCCGGCTCCGGCCGGCTTGGTGGTGAAAAAGGGATTGAAGATTTTCGGCAGAGCTTCCGCGTCGATGCCGTTCCCGTTATCGCGCACCCGGATCTCCACCCACGAATCGACGGCCCGGCTTTGCACGCGCACTTGCGGCGAGAAGCCTTTGTTCTCGTGCTTTTTACGATCATGTGCTGCGTAACAAGCGTTATTGATGATGTTGATAAAGACTCGGCTGAGATCCTGCGGTATGGCTCGCAAGCGCGGGAGATCGGGATCTAAATCGGTTTCGATAGTCACATTGAAAGCCGTGTCGCGGGCCCGTAGACCGTGATAAGCGAGATTGACCGAGTCAGTAAGCAGCGCGTTTAAATCGGTGGTCTCCATCTGGCCCGAGCTGGTTCTGGAGTGCATCAGCATGCCGCGAACGATTCTGTCCGCTCGTTTGCCGTGCTCCTCGATTTTGCCAATATTCTGCTGAAGTTGACCGAGCAAAGCAGTCACTTCGTCCTTCGAGGCGCTCTGGTCACCCCACGCCTGCTGCAGTTCCGACACCAGATCGGCTGAAACGGAAGCGAAGTTGGTCACGAAATTCAAGGGGTTCCGAATCTCGTGGGCAATACCGGCCGTAAGAGCACCCAGCGACGCGAGTTTCTCCTGAACCACTAATTGATCCTGCGTCCGCCGAAGTTCAGCGATAGCCTCCTCCAACTCCGCAGTCTTCTTGCGCTCGCGGTCACGCAAGCGCTTTTTCTCCAGAGAGGCGTGAATTCGCGCATTCAGAAGCACTGGATCAAATGGCTTCGCCAGATAATCCTCCGCGCCCATCTGTACGCAACGGACCACACTGCTGGTCTCGTCCAGCGCCGAAATCATGATCACCGGTGTGGAATTCAACGTCGGCGAAGCCTTCATCCGCTGCAGGACCTCGAAACCGTCCAGTTCCGGCATCATCAGATCCAGCAGAACCAGGTCGAAAGGGTGCTGCGCCAGGAGTTCCAGTGCCAGCCTCCCGTTCGCGGCCAACATGACCCGAAAGCCCTGCCTTTCGATATGGCGCTTCAGAATGTCCCGATTATTCGGGTTGTCGTCCACCACCAGCAGAGTTCCCTGCTCGGGAATCGGTTCTGCCGATGTTGGAGGCGTAACGTGCGGCCCTACGCTCCCGGCTGGCTGATTCGTTTCGATCATGGGTGGGAAGGCGTACTTAGCAGGAGCTCAATCTTTTCCAGGAGGCGGATCAGGTCGATGGGTTTGGTCTCGTATTCGTCGCATCCCGCAGCCAAGGCCCTGTCGCGATCCGTACTCATAGCATGCGCTGTTAGCGCGATCACCGGAATATCGCTCGTCGCTGCATTGGCTTTCAATTGCTGTGTCGCCTCCCAACCACTGATTATTGGAAGATCCATATCCATTAGTATGAGGTCGGGCCTTTGGCTCAGGGCGGCCTCAATAGCCGCTTTGCCATCCACTGCAAGAACGACCTCGAAACCCTTTCGCTCCAAACGTCGAGAGAGCATGTCGCGATTCAGTTCATTATCTTCCACCAGTAGAATCTTGGACACCCTTAATTGTCTCGCCTAAGCTTGGGCGGAATCAACTAGTGGCGTCCAAATTGCTCCGTTGTAGTAACCTGGAACCGGAGTCCGGCGAACGTGTCAGAAACAGCGCAAATTAGGCAGGTCGGCAGTTTTCCTGTGATTGATCTTCAGGGAAAAATTACTTTGGGGGAGAGTTCCACCAAGGTACGAGAAGCCATCGATGGATTGATCGCCCAAGGTCAGTGCCGGATATTGCTGAATATGGCCGCTGTCAGTTATGTCGACAGTGCGGGATTAGGTGCGATTGCGAGTTGCCACGTTAAGTCCCACAACGC
>JBBSHP010000590.1:0-4034 GCA_038232555.1 Bryobacterales bacterium | reverse complement strand
GACTGGCAGCGCTCTGCCCGGACAATGGAATACCGCAATAGCGGGGGCCGCAAATCCCGATGTCATGCGCCTCAACGGGATTCTGCAAGCCATGCGTAGCCAGGGAATCATTTCGGCGCAGCTCCCTTTGTTCGCCTTCGGGCATTCCAATGGGGGCTCTTTTGCGCACTTCTCGTCCACGGTAGTCCCCTGGGCGGCGGTCTCGACTTCCGGCAGTTCCGGCCCCCC
Organism: Bryobacterales bacterium; assembly: GCA_038232555.1. Classification (GTDB taxonomy): domain Bacteria; phylum Acidobacteriota; class Terriglobia; order Bryobacterales; family Bryobacteraceae; genus JBBSHP01. The sequence goes on along the minus strand of JBBSHP010000590.1, from coordinate 3,806 downwards.
TGCGGCAACGGCTGCGTATACCGGTCCTGCATTCTGGCAGGTATCGAGAAACGACGATCATCCACTGGTAGGCGCGAAAGGCAACGCCGATGCGCTGGCTAACTACACCACTCACGCCAACAAGTTTAATCCCGCTCGATTTACGACCTTGGAACCCCAGCCGCTCTATCCCGCGCGCTTCTCGAGAGCGATCGTTCCAATCAGCCTGGCGGACTCTCAAGAGGTCTACGATCTCTTCCGCACCAAAGGCTGGCTGGACGCCAACGATATGCTCATTCAGAATCCCAAGACTCTCCCTTGGCAAGCCGCTCTTCCAGCGCACTTTACCGCCAACCAGCTAATCTCCATCGAGACGCAGTTAGAAGTCACTTATGCGACGCACATCTATTCAAGTGAGACGACCAGCACGACTCTGGACCTCTTCCTGCGCGCCCTCGGACGCCGGCCTCCCTTGGCGCCGGTCAACGGAGCCAGTTTCTTGCCAGGCAGCATCGCTCCGGGCTCGATCGATAGTTTATTTGTGGCCGGGCTTGCCCAGGAACTACGGGTCGGCGCCGGTCCGGAGGCTGGGCTGGGCGGAGTTGCCGCAGTAGTCCGGGGGAGTGATAATGCCGAGAATCCCGCACCGTGGTTCTTCGTCTCACCCGGCCAGGGCAGTTTCCTCACGCCAGCTAATGCGGCGGTCGGGCAAGGGATTCTAAAGATTGTGTCCGGCTCGCGCCTCTGGGCGATACCCACCACGGTAGCCCGAACGGCGCCAGGCATCTTCACCGCCAACCCCGATGGAAAAGGAGCGCCCGCCGCGACCATACTTCGCGTTAAGCCGGACAACACGCGGGCCAACGAATTTCCATTCGGTCCGACTCCCGACTCCGCTGGGCGCTATCCGGCTGCCCCGCTTATCTTCGGCGGAGACCGGCTGTTTCTCAATTTGTATGCTACTGGCCTGCGGCTGGCTGGTTTGCCGCAGGTGCAGGTCGTCATCGGGGGCGAGACATTTACACCGGCCTTTGCCGGTGACCAGGGACAGTTCCCCGGGCTGGACCAAGTTACTCTTGAACTCCCCAGCAGCTTGGCCGGTCGAGGACAGGTTGACGTGGTGGTAGTTGCGAATGGAGTTCGCTCGAATCCGGTGGATCTTTTCTTCGGCAACTGACGCGACGCACCGACAGCATGGCTGACGTTCGCTACACGCCCGTGCCGGCTGGGTATCTCGAGCAGCGGTCGCTGCGACGGCACGCGCGGGTACTGCAACTGTGGGCGATGGGCGTCGGGGCGGTGATCTCGGGCGATTTTTTCGGCTGGAACTTCGGACTGGTTGAAGGCGGATTCGGCGACCTGCTGCTCGCGTTAGCGATCGTCACTGTGCTTTACGCCGGACTATGCACAAGTATCGCCGAGATGTCGCCCGCCCTACCGCATGCGGGCGGCGCTTACTCGTTCGCAAGAACTACCATGGGACCCTGGGGCGGCTACATCACAGGTCTGGCGGAGAACATGGAATACATCCTGACGCCCGCCGTGATTGTGGTGGGAGTGGGCGGCTACCTGGGAGCCATCTTCGGAACCCCGGCCGGGTGGGCGCCAGTATGGTGGCTGCTCTGCTATGCCGTGTTCGTGGCGTTCAACGTGTGGGGCGTCGAACTTTCGTTTCAAGTTTCCGTCGTGATTACGCTGTGCGCGCTGGCCATTCTGGTGGTCTTTTATGTGGGCGCCGCGCCCCGCTTTGACTTGCAAAAATGGGCGCTGGAAGGCCATGGGTGGCTTCCGCGGGGCTGGCCTGGCGCGCTGCGGTGCTTGCCTTTCGCGCTATGGGTATACCTGGGCATCGAGCAACTGCCGCTCGCGGCCGAAGAATCGCACGATCCCGCGCGAGATATGCCGAAGGGCATTCTGCTGGGTCTGCTCACGCTCATTGTCTTTTCTTTTTTGACGGTGATTTTGAATTCGGGAAGCTGGATATCCGCTTGACTCAGGTAGGCGCAGTTGGCGGCGAAGATTCGAGTGGTTACAAGATTTCGCAACACGCTGGGTTTGCCGGGCCGTCTATCCACGCGCTTGCAGCCGAATCATCCCACCGACGATCCCCAAGGCATCGCGGCGAGCATCGTGGACGGCCTGATGTATGGGAGCGGTGACGCTGTGATTGGGATCAATCCAGTTTCGGACAGTGTGCAGACGGTGGAGATGCTGCTGCATATGATTGACCGCATTCGCACGGCCTACGACATGCCGGTCCAGAGCTGCGTGCTGGCCCACGTCACTACTCAAATGGAAGCCATGCGGCGTGGCGCGCCGGTCGATCTTGTCTTCCAGTCCATCGCAGGAACCGAAGCCGCGAATCGTTCTTTCGGCGTCAACCTTGCAATGCTGAAGGACGCCCGGGAACAGGCACTGGCGTTGCGGCGCGGCACCGCCGGTGACAATGTGATGTATTTCGAAACGGGGCAGGGTAGTGCCCTTTCAGCCGGTGCTCATCACGGCATCGACCAGCAGACCTGTGAGGCGCGGGCCTACGCAGTTGCGCGCCACTTCAAACCACTGCTGGTTAACACGGTGGTCGGTTTTATCGGGCCCGAGTATCTGTTCGATGGCAAGCAGATCATCCGAGCCGGTTTGGAAGACCACTTCTGCGGAAAGTTGCTGGGACTTCCCATGGGCTGCGACATCTGTTACACCAATCATGCCGAAGCGGATCAGGATGACATGGATATCCTGCTTACCTCGCTCGGGGCCGCGGGCGTCAACTACATCATGGGAGTGCCAGGCGCGGACGATGTCATGCTGCATTACCAGAGCACCTCATTCCACGACGCTCTTTATTTGCGGCAACTCCTTAATCTCAGACCCGCGCCGGAGTTCGAAGCGTGGTTTGAAACCATGTAGCCGCGACTGTCGGGTTTAACAGCTCTCATTCCCGCATGAAGCTGATCGGTCTTCGTAGTTACACGCCTGCCAGGGTCGGACTTGGACGTGCCGGCAACAGCCTGACCACTCGCGACCTCCTGGATTTTCAGCTGGCCCATGCACGAGCGCGCGATGCGGTGCACGCGAAGCTGGATCCCACGTCGTTGCTCCTTCCTGGTGTCCTGCTTGCGAGCGCCGCCCCGGACCGTACCACGTATCTGCGCCGTCCCGATTTCGGAAGAAAGTTAAACGACGATTCACGCGCCCGCCTGCAAGCGCTGGCGGGCCGCAAATGTGACGCAGTCTTTGTCGTTGCGGATGGACTGTCTGCGTTGGCGGTACATCGCCACGCTCAGAATCTGCTGGACGCGGTGTTGCCCCGGCTGCAAGGTCTCGCTTGGCACATCGCACCTCTGATTGTTGCCGAGCAAGCCCGAGTTGCTATCGGGGACGACATCGGACAGATTCTGGAGGCTCGGATGACCGTCGTGCTGATTGGCGAAAGGCCGGGACTAAGTTCTCCCGATAGCCTGGGCATTTATCTGACCTGGGATCCGAAGTCCGGCCGCAGCGACGCCGAGCGCAATTGTATTTCCAACATCCGGGCCGAAGGTCTGAGCTACCATGCCGCCGCCGAAAAGCTAATCTACCTGATGACTCAGGCCCGCGACCGCAGACTGTCTGGCGTGAGACTCAAAGAAGCGGACGATACTCCGGGGACACGTTTTAGCTTGTCCTCATGAAACATGTCCGTTCTGCTCCTTTTATAGACAACTTGCGCCCGAATCCGCGAGCCATCGGGGAGATGAAACCCGGACGAGACAAACGCAGGGATAATCCCAGTTTTTGTTGAAGATATTGGCCGCATCTCATCCGAACGCTCGAAGCAGACGTTTTCG
>JBBSHP010000589.1:0-4038 GCA_038232555.1 Bryobacterales bacterium | reverse complement strand
GGCTCGGCGGCCTTGTGGCGGATGGACAAATCCAGTTAGAAAAAAATCTTGCCGGATAACTGCACCAGTCTTGGGAAGTTCTGTTGTTGCAGCGTAACTTGGCCAAATCGCGGACTGCGCCAATCTGTGTTGGGACCCGGCATGATGGGGGTATTGGTAACGTTGAACGATTCCCCACGGAACTGGAACGAAAAGCGCTCGTTGATCTGGAATGTTTTCTGAAGAGCCATGTTCAATTGGGGAGCACTTGGCCTTCGAATGTTGGGAAAACGATCCTCGACGTTGCGAAGAGAGGACGGCTGATAATCGCTGTAGCACTTCGGATCGTTGTTGAACCAGTGCTGAAAGTTCTGATCGGAAACACGATACTCGCCGCAACTGAAGATCGCGTTGGGTTTATCTACCGGATAGCCCGAAGTGTAGGTGAGAATCCAATCGAATGACCAACCATTGAGCAGCGCTCCTCCAATGGGTCCTTGTGTCGCGAAGTAGCGGCGGTGTTTACCGATCGGAAGATCCCACACGCCGTGAAAGGCCACGTTCTGAGGTTTATCAAGATTGTCAAGCTCATGGATCAGCGGCTCCGCGAAATTCCAATCGTTCAGCCGGTGGTTAGCCTCGAACCCCTTTCCGAACGTATACGAAACACCAAAGGTAAGAATGCCGCTCTCCCGTGAAGTGAGGACACGCTTTTCGAGCAGAACCTGCAACGAATCGTACCAGTATTTCCCCACCGGATTGGTGTTCACAAAGACGCCGGGGACGGAGCCGCCGGGGAAGATAGGATAAGGACGGCGCAAATCGTAAGCGTTGACTCCCGTGCTGCTGCCTAAGCCCGTCGCGGATGGCAGAATGCCCTGGAAGGGATTCGGGAGGGACGTGTTTAAGTAGGATGGATTCTGGTGTCCCAGGTTGAAATCGTTGAGCGACACGTTCCCAAATTGCTGGCCCACCGGTTCATGAACGGCGCGGTTGCCGGAGTAGGCCACCTCGATCACCATCCCAAAGGGTAGCTCCCGCTGAATTCCGAATGAGAACTCATAAATTCGCGGGATCGGAAGAGTTCGGGTGTCGATGCTCAATCCACTGCCCACATTGGTGAGCAGGCCCAAGCTACTGCCAGTGGGGGTCAGATAACCACTGGGGAAAGGGTTTTCAAGCGAGTATTGACCCGTCAGGCTCGCTGACGGAGTAAAGTCGCCGTCCAGCGAACGAAGGTAGCCCGTGCCGCGACTGAATCCGTTTGTCAGACCACCATTTGAGGGTTGGCGGTGAAAAATGCCAAACCCTCCGCGCATTACCGTCTTATTTAAGAACTGCCAGGCAAACCCGATGCGCGGTTGGATATTCGTCCAATCGGTATCATAAATTTTTCGGGAGTTCCCCTTGACCCCTGGAAACAGAAGTCCACCTTTGATTTCGGCAGGCGCCGCCGGATAGAGGGATTCCCTACCTGGATTGGCGGCGTCCCATTTGGTCTTGAGCGTTTTCCAGTTCGCGACGATCTGATCGCTCAGCGGGTTTTTTGCATTCCAATCGAAAGCACCATTCACCCGATCATGCAACTCGTAGAAGGGTATCTGGACGTCCCAGCGCAACCCGAGATTCACACTGAACCGCGGATGCAGTTTCCAATCGTTCTGAAAAAACAAAGCGTGATAGTATTGGCGGCGATAATACGTATCGTTGTAATCGATCTGTCCTCCGGTCGGCAACCCGAGCAATAAGGAGGCAACTCCGCTTCCGTCGCCCTGTCCTAATCCGCGTTCTTTAAACTGCTGGGTCCAGTAGCGGCTGTTGAAATCCAGCCTGCCCGTGGCCAGCCCCGGTCCGCCATTGCCCCGTGCAATCTGGGCGAATTCGTAACCAAAGTGCCAAGTCTGTTTCCCGCGCGTGGTGGTGATGCTTGGGGCAAAATCGATTTGGTTGTCGGTGCTCCAGCTAAAACTTGTGCCAATGATGTCGGGATAGAGATCCAGACGGATTACCGGGGCCGTTTTGCGATCTACGGTGGGCGGGATGGGCATGTTTTTGATGCCAAGCTTGTCATAGGTAAAGTCAAAGTCCTGGTCGCCATCGGGGAAGATCGAAGTAAAGCGGGAGTACGAACCGCGAATATCGAGAACCGTGGTAGGCGTCAAAACTCGCGTGAAATCGGCGATGTAGTTCTGATCGGTACGTTGAGAAGTAATATTTCCGCGCTGGGCCGGAGGATCGAATCCGTTGTTGTTCCGGAACTCGTGTCCGTGTTGATAAGTAACCAGCGCGTAGAACCGGTTATTTTCATTGAAGACGTGGTCCCAGCGGCCCATGGGCTGGTCATACAGGTAACGTCCCAATGAGTCGGCTCGCAAAAAATTGTTCTGAAGCTTGCCAGGATTCTCGTTGGGGGCTGGAAAAAGGGCAAGGATATTTCTGCCTATGGGGCTGATTCGAGCGGCTGGAATCTTATTGTTTGGAAATTGATCCCGGACGTATTGAACGCCACTGGGGCAGTTGTCGGCGGTAGTGCACGGTCGCGTGGTCTGTGGATCGAAAACCTTGACATTGTAGTCGCTGAAATGCTGCCCGTCGCGGATATCCAGCGGCGGAACGCTCTGCACCAGCGGAAATGGGACTACTTCACGCCAGCTCTCTTGGCTAATGAAGATGAAGTCCTTCTCCTTGCGGATTGGGCCGCCCACGACGCCGCCAAACTGATGTTGATTATGGAAGCCGCGCTGAGCCCTCCCGGCGTTGTTCTGGAACGTGTTGGCATCCAGAATACGATTCCGCCAGTAATCGAAAACGTCGCCATGCCAAGCTTTACCCCCAGACTTCAGCGTCGTGTTTACTGTGCCACCGCCAGTCCTGCCGAACTGAGCATCATAGGTGTTAGTTTGAACCTTGAATTCCTGAATGGCCTCGACGTTCGGGGCGATCTGCCAACTGCCGAACGTACTGATCGGAGCGCCATTCAACAAAAATTGGTTCGTGCCCGGACGTCCTCCGTTGATTTTGTAGCTGCCATTGGTGTCCCATCCGCGCGTGCCAGAGAATCCGTTAGCTCCGAATTGCTCCTGAGTGAAGATCACGCCTGGAGTAAGGGACATCAACATGTACGCCTGACGCCCATTCAGCGGATATTCCTGGGTCTTGATTGGATCGAAGACCATTCCGCGATCGGCGTTGGTCGACTGAATGATTTCCTGCTGGCCCACCACCGTAACTTCCTGGGTCATCTGTCCGACCTGCATCGTTATCGGAAGATTTTGCTTATCCGCTACTCGCAGTACGATGCCTTCTCGCCTGACGCTCTGGAAGCCCGGGGCTGTCACCTCGATGTTGTAGGTGCCCGGTTGCACATAAGGTATGGTGTACAAACCGGAGTTGTTGGTTTTCACCTCGGCCGTTTCGTTCGTCTCGATGTTAGTAGCCTTGACGGTCGCATTGGGGACCGAGGCGCCCGACACATCTGAAACCTGCCCGCTGATGGTAGCGCGATAATCCTGGGCAAATAGCGCAGCGCCGCCCAACATGGCAAGTACAAATATTGATTGGATTTTCGACATGGAACCCTCCCCGTTACGTTTTCTGGAATCGATTCTACTCTGAGCGTTATGCAATGCGCAAGATCGAACTTAAGAAAGATTTCGTTACTTTTCAGTGGTTAGAGGACCCCACACGAGCTGATTTCATGGGATATCCATGCCGAACCCGGCTGGCCAAGATCAGTCACAATCGAACTGACCGTAGAATACACGCCCGAGCCGTCCCCGATCACCGAGTTCTTCGTGACGGGCTCCTAACAGGGGAACGTCATCTTGGGTGTCGTTGTCGTAGAAATCCTGGGGCTCCAGACCCGCTTGTTGTTAGGCAAGATGTCGGCGCGGTCACGAAATTAGGTGAGGATCTCGGTGTCCGGCGGCAGGTGCTCCAGCAGATTGCCGGGCTTTCGTTGGGCATGCAGCGCCAGGGCGGCCACGCAAAAGCGATCAGAGATTCCATTTTTGACCTCAATCGATATGCTCGTAAGCGGATAGGGTAAGAAAGTCCGGG
>JBBSHP010000588.1:0-4042 GCA_038232555.1 Bryobacterales bacterium | reverse complement strand
TAGCCAGCGCAAGCGTAAGATCGCCCGAAGAGAGCGCGCTCGAGAATTACGGAAGCAATTGCTCGCTCCGGCCAGCAAAACCCCCGCTCCCACCCATCAGTAAGCTGGCGGCCGATGTGCGCCAGCCCTTCGAAATTCTGGATCACACTGCCGACATCGGTCTAAGAGCTTGTGGGGAGACGCTCTCAGACCTCTTCACCAACGCCGCGCTAGGCCTTCAGTCCATCGCCCTCGATATGGATCGGGTAAAGCCGGCCGCCTCGTATCCACTTTCCGCCACAGGCGAAGATACCGAAGCTCTCCTGGTGAATTGGCTGAACGAAATCATCTACTTTCTGGACGGCGAACGAATCGCTTTTTCGCGCTTCGAAGTGGAGCAACTCACCGATCAAAGCATTACCGCGCAAGGGTGGGGCGGTCCGCGCGACCGCGTCCAACACCCTGCCCGGCTGGTGGTCAAGGCCGCTACTTATCACCAGCTAACGCTTACGCGCGACCCCCGCGGCTGGACTGCGGAGGTTTTCTTCGACATCTGATATGAGCCATTTACTCGCAACGGAGGACGGCATCCGCTACCGCATTGCCAAGGACCTTAAGCTTGGCATGCGCACCGATGTCCTTGTCTACGCCAGCGACACGCTAGTCAAACAGATCGTCAAAGATCAGTCCTTGCAGCAAGCCGTAAACGTCGCCGGACTGCCCGGCATCGTCGGACCCAGCCTGGCCATGCCCGATATCCATCAAGGTTACGGATTTCCGATCGGCGGAGTGGCGGCAACCGATCTGGACTACGGCGTAGTTTCGCCCGGCGGGGTTGGCTTTGACATCAACTGCGGGGTTCGGCTGGCGAGTACCTCACTCACGGAAAAAGAAGTGCGCCCGCGCCTCAAAGAATTAATGGACCAGATATTCCGTGATGTGACGTGCGGAACGGGTGGCGAAGGCCGCATCAAACTAAACGATAAACAGTTGGAGCAGGTCCTGGCCCGGGGAGTCGCATGGACCATTGAGAATGGCTACGGCGAACCGCGTGATGCTGAGTTTGCCGAAGAGCACGGTGGCCTTGACAGCGCTCAACCGAACAAAGTTTCATTGCGTGCCAGGGAGCGTGGCCGCTCACAACTCGGCACCATGGGCAGCGGCAATCATTTCGTCGAGATCCAATATGTGGAGGCTATACACGACCCCGAAGCAGCCCGCGCCATGAATCTCAGCCAGGGCCAGGTGGTGATCCTGGTACATTGCGGCTCGCGCGGATTGGGGCACCAGGTCTGTACCGACTATTTGGCCCAGATGGGCGAGGCCATGAAGCGGCACGGGATTTCGCTGCCCGACCGGCAATTGGCCTGTGTGCCGGTCAAATCTTCGGAAGGGCAGGCCTACCTGGGAGCCATGGCAGCCGCAGCCAACTTCGCGTGGGCGAATCGGCAGGCGATCCTGCACTTTCTCAGGGAAGCTTTCAGCAAGGTGTTCGGCAGAACCAATGGGGGTGGCCGCCTGGATCTGGTCTACGATGTGTGCCACAACATTGCCAAACGGGAGCGTCACATCGTGGATGCAGCGGAACGGGACGTCCTGGTTCACCGCAAGGGGGCAACTCGTGCCTTCGCCCGCGGCCACCGGGATCTGCCCGCCTCTTACAAACACGTTGGCCAGCCCGTTTTCATTCCCGGCAGCATGGGAACAGCTTCCTGGATTCTGGTTGGGGCGGAAGGCGCCATGCAAGAGACCTTTGGGAGCGTCTGTCATGGAGCCGGCCGCTTGCTGAGCCGCTCCGCCGCGAAGAAAGGCCGCAACGCCCGCGAAGAACAAAACAAGCTCGAGGCTCAGGGCATTCTGGTCCGCAGCGAATGGCGCGACGGAATCCTGGAAGAGCTGCCCGACGCCTACAAAGACGTCGATGAGGTAATCGAAGTAGTCCACCGCGCCGGGTTAGCCAACAAGGTCGCGCGGCTCCGGCCCATGGGCGTCATCAAAGGCTAGGGCCATCTTCGGGGCGCAGTGCACGCCTCACTCCCGTTTAACGTCATAATATCTGCATGCTCAACCTTCGGCGGCGCCGGCAAGGCGGCTTCTCTCTGATCGAATTGCTGATCGTGATCGCGATCATCCTGATCATTCTGGCGATTGCGGTACCAAAGCTGGGATCGGCCCGTCAAAATGCCACCGAGACCGTTGTCATTCGCGAAATCAAGGCCATTCACGAGAGCCAAACGCAGTACATGTCGCAATTCGGGAAGTACGCGACCACGCTCGCAGAGTTAGGCCCACCGGCTAGTGGAGGCCCCGGCCCCCAAGCGGCTGATCTGCTCCCCGCCAGCCTGGCCTCGGGCGAAAAAGACGGGTACAATTTCATTCTCACTGCCACTCCCAGTGGTTACACCGTCAATGCTAATCCCAAGGTGTACAACAGCACTGGACGCCGCACCTTCTTCTCCGATCAGAACATGACCATCCATCAAAACTGGAGCCAGGAGCCGGCTACCATCAACAGCCCCGAAATGAAATAGTTTGCTCAGGCCAGCTTCCCCTGGTATGAAGCGCTGGTGGAGCAGCGCCTGGTCACTAAAGCTTCTGGACGCAGTGTCGATAAGCATCTTATGGAACGGCGGGAATCTCCCAGGCTCCTCGCGGAGCTTTCCGGTTGCGTGACCAGGCTAGGCAGGCCTAAGGATCAGGGCCGGGAGCAACCAATTTCAATCTTGATCCAAGATGTATCGGAAGGCGGCATCCGGTTCCTTGCTTCGGAAGCTTTGGATTGCGGTTCGTTCCTGGTCATCAATATTGAAGAGTCAACCCTTTTCGGGCAGGTCAGGTACTGCCAAGCAGAGAATTCCAGCTACACCATAGGAGTCCTGGTGGAGAAGATGCTGATGGGTGGCTCCAGTCTGTCCATGCTCATTGAAAGTTTGCTGACCGCCGCCTATTGAACGGCCACCGTCACCCTGGCTTCGCTGGGGCTGCCCCCTACCGCGAGTGTTACCGGAACGGCCCCCGTTGGTGTTTGCGCTGGAATGCGGACATTCACTTGCATCACTCCCGCCGGCAAGCCGGGAGCGGCCCCCGCATACAGTACCACGGCGTCGCGTCCTCCAATCTCCACGCTAACTGGTAGAATTGGCCGCGGCAATGGCGCTCTCGCGAGCTTCCCGTCCACTCCGGCCGGGTTGGTCTGTCCTTCGCCCGTGGCAAACAGGGATATGACAGAGTTCTTAGCGGCCGGATTTGTTGTGGAATTCACCCTCGTATCCTGATTCAGGATGGCTCCCTGACCTGTGCCCGTCGCATCGATCGTGAATAGTCCGGGAGCCACTGCGGCCACGTCCAGAGTGACCGAATCGGAACGAAAGGCTTGGTAGATCACCTGCATCTGGGTGCTCGGAACCGTGACTCCGTAGGGTACGATGGCGCTGATTTGGGTCTCTGAAACGTAGATCAATGGCGCAGGCGTCCCATCGAACAAAACCGCGCTTTCCCCGAGAGCAGTCGTGAATGCTTGCCGATCGGGAGTTAGCTGTCCGGGGATACCCGTCTTCGGCCCCAATCCTGCCCCAAAGATGGTAACGATCTCTCCCGGCGAAACCGGTCCGCTCATCAGGCTGGCCGCGTTCACCACTCCGGCGCTGCTGATTTGAATCGCCGGCCGCGCTCCCTGGGTCAGATGAAAAACCTGTCCGTTTATGGCGAGGTTACCGGCGCGCGGTTGCGCCTGGTCGGAGCTCTCCGCTGTGTAGTTTACCCTGCCGTTTCCGTTGGCTGACGCAAAGGTCGTATGGATCCAGGCGGCATCCGACGCGGGTTGCCAGCGGCACGAAGCCGAGCCGGTTACATTGAAGCTCCCGGATCCGCCTTGCCCTGGCACGTCGCCCGCCCCCGGGTTGATGGTCAAGGTACAGCTTGCGCCGGATTGCGCCACCGTAAAGGTTTGTGAGCCGACGCTGATCGTCCCGGCGCGCGCATCCGCCGACGAGTTGGCGGATACCGTATAGGTCACCGTCGCGAAACCGGTTCCAGTCGCTCCGGAGATAATCTTGATCCATCC
>JBBSHP010000587.1:0-4046 GCA_038232555.1 Bryobacterales bacterium | reverse complement strand
GGTCGAGGCTGGCTGCACCCATGTGCAGGGCTGCATGAATGGCTATGGAGAACGGTGCGGCAATGCCAATCTCGCTTCCATCATCGCCAATTTGGAACTCAAGCTGGGGCACACCACTATCGGCCGCGAGAACCTGGGGAACCTGACCAGCGTGGCTCGCTATATCGCGGAGCTCGCCAATCTGCCGCTTCGCAACGATCAACCCTATGTGGGTCGCAGCGCCTTCGCCCATAAGGGCGGAGTGCACGTGAGCGCCGTCCTGAAAGATTCCGCTACCTACGAGCACGTTGCGCCCGAGACCGTCGGCAACCGGCAGCGCGTTTTGTTAAGCGATCTGTCCGGCCGCGGAAACGTTCTTTATAAACTGAAACAGCACGGTCTCGAAGATCGCCTCGACGCAGAAGCACGCCGTCAATTACTGGACCGCATCAAGGATCTGGAATACCAGGGCTATGAACTGGAAGCCGCGGAGGGCACCTTCGAACTTCTGGTCCGCGAAGCGCTGAACCCCGGCGTGAATCTGTTTGAAGTTCTGGGTTTCGAAGTCACCACAAAAATGACCGGCGGCACCACAGCCACCGTCACAATGACAGTCAACGATGCCGTGCACTCCGCAACAGCCAACGGGCATGGGCCGATGAATGCGCTGGACTTGTGTCTCCGCCAATGCCTGGCCTCCGTCTACCCGAGGATCTCGGACGTCCGCCTGACCGATTACAAGGTCCGCGTGCTTGAGCCGAAAAAAGGCACTGCTGCGAAGGTCCGGGTCCTGGTGGAATGGTCTGACCACCGGAAAAGCTGGGCCACCGTCGGCGTATCGGACAACGTAATTGAGGCCAGTTGGCGTGCCTTGGTTGACGCGATCCGGTTGGAACTGATGCGCCTCACCGAACAAAACGAAAACATTGAAAAGGTAGTCGAAGATTACTGCTGGGGCGTCTGACCCGGCCGAGCTGCTTTCAGAGCCGGATACCAGCCCTGATACGCACGATGGCCTTCTGCGTAAACCCGGGATTTTTCGACCCGGGGTGAAACCGAGGCCACCTCGCGCGCCGCGATCTCGCACACCTCGGGCACGGATCCGTACTCGCCGGTTCCTACCAGCGCGAGCAGAGCGGCGCCGTACGCCGAACCCTCCTGCGTTTCCAAAGTGACCGTTCGCTTGGCGAATACATCCGCCAGCATCTGCCGCCAAAAATCACTACGCGCCCCGCCTCCCGAGACCCGCACAGATTCCACCGGGACCCCCATCTGTTCGATAATCTCCAGGCAATCCTGCAAGCTGTAGGAAACACCTTCGAGCACCGCCCGAATCAAATCGGCACGGGTATGTTTCGCGGTCAAACCGATCCAACCGCCGCGAGCCGCTGCGTCCAAATGCGGCGTACGCTCGCCCATCAGGTAGGGCAGCCAAAACAGCCCCTGGCACCCCGCCACGGCAGTCGCTGCCTCCGCCGTCAGCTCGTCGTAACCAACGCCTGGCGCGAGCTGATTCCGAAACCACTGTAGACTCAGGCCCGCTCCTTGCGTCACTCCCATCACGTGCCAGGCGCCGGGCACCGCATGGCAGAACGTGTGCACGCGGCCTGCGGGATCGTACTCGGGCGACTCCGTGTAAGCGAACACCACGCCGGAGGTGCCGATCGTACAGGACACAATTCCAGGTTGAACAATGCCGTTCCCAACCGCGCTGGCGGCCTGGTCGCCCGCACCCGCCACCACGGGCGTTCCCACCGAAAGCCCGGTCGCGCTGGCAGCCGGCTGCGAGATTGAGCCCGTGATCTCACTTGATTCGTGAACTGCAGGCAGGATGCTCCGATCCACTCCCAGCAGGCCCGCCAGTTCGAAGGACCACCTCCTTTGCACCACGTCGAACAGCGCGGTTCCGGACGCATCGGAAACGTCGCTCGCAAACTCGCCGGTGAGTTGCAGGCGCACGTAGTCCTTGGGCAGCAGCAGCTTCTTTACTCGCTCGTAGAGCCCTGGCTCGTGGTCCCGGACCCACAGCAGTTTCGGCAAGGTGAAACCGGTCAATACGGGGTTGGCCGTGTACTTCAGGATTGCGTCTTTGCCTATTTGCTGTTCGATCTCGTCCACTTGCGATTGGCTGCGCTGATCGCACCAGATCAACGCGGGCCGGATCACTCGCTGCGCCCCGTCCAGAATCACGAGCCCGTGCATCTGCCCGGACAGGCCGATTCCTTTCACTTGCTCCCCGGAGATTGCGGCGGCTGCTAAGACACCTCGGATCGCGTGTTGCGCGGCGTGCCACCAATCCTCTGGCCGTTGCTCCGCCCAGAGCGGCTGCTCCATGCGCATCTCTTCATGCGGTGCCGTGAAGGCATGCTGCACGCTTCCGCGCCGGTCCACCAGGAGAGCGCGTGTGCCGCCTGTCCCGACGTCGATACCCAGCCAGTACATCGGAGAGCCAGGCTACCAGCCGCCGCCCAGAAAGGCCGCTCCAAAGAGGCCGGCGTCACTGCCTAAAATCGCCCTCTCGATGCGCGTTTTCGACTTGCGGAAAGTGAACGAGCGGCGCTCTACCTCCGCCAGCATGGTGGGCGCGAAATAGTCCCAGGCGGGAAGCGGACCGCCGCTCAACAGGAATAGCGGAAAATTGAAAATGTTAACCAGCGTTCCGATAGCGATCCCCAGAGCGCTCCCCATCGCGGTGAAAATCATCCTGGCCCGCTCGTTACCAATCTCAGCCATCTTGAAAACCTCCTCGGCCGTGGGGTCGCTGCCCAGGTGCATCATGCGTGCCATTCCCGAGATCGCCGTAGCCGAAGCATGCTTCTCAAGGCAGCCCTGGTTACCGCAACCGCACGGATTCCCGTTTGCAACCACCGTCATGTGACCGAGTTCTCCCGCCATGCCCAGATAGCCATGCAGCACCTTGCCTCCGGAAATAATGCCCCCGCCAATGCCGGTGCCCAACGTGAGCAGGATCAGATCGTTAACGTCTTTGCCAGCCCCGATCCACTTCTCACCCAGGGCCGCAGCGTTCGCATCATTCTCGAGTACTACGGATGTCTTCAGCTTCTGTTCGATCACGTCGCGTACCGGGAAGTCTTCAAAATCAGGCAGATTATTGGAACCGACGATGATGCCCTTTTCGATCAGAATGAAGCCGGGCACTCCGATTCCTACGCCTTTCAGCTCGCCCGTTCCGCAGTCGTGCCGGAGTTTTGTGATGGACGCAACCATGTCGTCCACCACCGCATCGCGCCCGTGGCCAAGCTGGGCACGCCCGGAGATTTTGGCGATTACCGCACCCGCCCGCGTAATCGCGGCAGCGCGCAAATTGGTGCCACCCAGGTCCACTCCGATTGAATATTCAGCCATGCAGCCGCATCATAGCAGGTTAATGTCGAATCACTGCGGACGCTTCGGAAAAAACGGAATCCGCACTGATTTCGAGCATCTAACACAATATGGGCAACAACGATATTAGTCACGGAGCAGCTAAGCAACCAGGTTCCAGCAAGTGGCTGATAGGCTCTATAGCAGTGGCCGTTCTTCTGTTAGGGATAGCGATCGCAATCGCATTGACAAGATAGAGGCAGCGCCGAACGGAGTCGCCTCAAGCCTGTTCCCGGAGCGCGCTAGCGAGATTTGCGAGCCCTTTTTCGAGATTTACGCTCAGCCCCCCGAACCCAATCCGGAAATGGCGCGGCATTTCGAAAAACTCGCCCGGGATGATTCCGGTGTTGAAGTCGCTCCGCAGGCGGTCCGCGAGTTCTGTTGACGAGCCTTTCCGCAGTCGCGGGAAGCAGACCGGGCCAGCAGCCGGCGGCACCCATTCGAGTTGGTGATAGTGCTCGGTTATGAACCGGTGCACGAGGGGGCGGTTGGATGCGATGATCTTACTGGTCCTCGCGACAAACCGATCGATGTGCTGGAATGCGGCCACCGAGATCTTCTCGGCCGGAATCGCGCCGTTCACTCCGAAAAAGTCCTGCATCCGCCACATCGCTGTGGCAAGTTTCGGGGAAGCCAACGCCCATCCGCAGCGCAGACCATCCAGCCCGTACACCTTCGTCAGG
>JBBSHP010000586.1:0-4050 GCA_038232555.1 Bryobacterales bacterium | reverse complement strand
CGCGACCATCGACCGGAACGACCCGACTCGCCTGGAAGATGCCGACAAGATCGAAATCAACGTGAAGGGCGTGCCGGTCGCAAAGACGGGCGCATTCCGCAGCCTGGTTAACGACCAGTTTACGGATTGGGTATTGACGGCTTTGAATTCGACGGATTACAAGCTCAACATCAAGCAGAGTGAGGCCCTACGGCTGAAACAGGACACCATGACGCAGACTTCGCACACCATCCAGCGCAAGATCGATGGGCTGGGCCTGGCCGAAACCACGGTGGTTCCCACCGGACGGGGGAATGCCGAGGCCGAACTGCTGGTGGAGATGCCCGGCGTCGACGATCCCGCCCACGTCAAGCAGTTATTGCAGACCCAGGCAGTGCTGGAATGGGCTGAGGTCAAAGACGGCCCGTTCCCTTCGCGCGAAGAGGCTATGGCCAAGCACGGCGGAGTAAAGCCGCTGAACACCAAGCTGGTGCCTTCGGTGGCCCGCGGCGGGCAACCCCCGGTGTGGTATCTGGTGTCGCAAAGTCCGGTGGTCCGGGGCACCGATTTACGCGATGCGCACGCCTCTCAAGGCGAGTTGAACCGCTGGGAGACCAGTTTTGTTCTGAATCAGGATGCCGCCAAACGCTTCGAACGGTATACCGAACAGAACATCAATAACAGGGCGGCCATCATCGTGGACGGCCAGGTGATTAGCGCGCCGACGATCCAATCCACCATCCGCGACCAGGGCCGGATCATGGGCGCGGCGAGTCATGAAGAAGCCAGCGATCTGGCTCTGAATCTGCGTGCAGGCTCCTTGCCCGCCCAGGTTGTCTATCAGGAGGAGCGTACGGTGGGGCCTTCGCTAGGCGCGGATTCGATCCGCGAAGGTTTACGCGCGGGCATCGCCGGAGTACTTGCGGTGGTGGTTTGCATGTTGATTTACTACCGGCGCGCAGGTTTGAATGCGGTGCTGGCGTTGGTCCTCAACGCGGTGATTTTGATCGCTGCGCTCAGCTATTTCGGCGCGACGCTGACATTGCCCGGAATCGCGGGGATCATTCTAACCATCGGTATGGCGGTGGACAGCAATGTCCTGATCTTCGAACGCATCCGCGAGGAGCTACGGTCCGGCAAGGCGATTCCCGCGGCCGTGGACGCCGGCTTTGCCAAAGCGTTTCTGACCATCATCGACACGCATGTCACAACAGTGGTCTCTTGTGCTTTCCTCTTTATCTTCGGAACCGGCCCCGTGAAGGGCTTTGCGGTTACGCTGGTGATCGGGTTACTGGCCAACGTTTTCACGGCCGTATTCGTTTCCAAGACGATCTTCGACTTTGAGCTGTCCGGACGCAAACCAGTGACCGCTCTGAGTATTTAACGCGATTATGGTAACGTTGCTGAGTTAGCTATTTGATAGACCTTTTCGCGACCAGTACTTTTACAAAAATCATGGGAACTCTTCTCTCGACGCCGGTGTCTAACTCAATCGAATGCCGGCCATACAGGCTGCATGGAATTATTTAAGAACACAAATTACGACTTTTTAGGCAAGAAGTGGCCTTTTATCGGGTTCTCCTTGCTTCTGACCGCGCTAGGCTTGACCAGTCTAATGTTAAAGGGCGGACCCAAATTAGGAATCGATTTCCGGGGCGGAGCGCTGATTACGGTCAGCTTCGCGGAGCGCCCTCCTGTCGACAAAGTCCGCGCCGCCCTCGCCTCCAAGCTCCCCGTTGAAGTCCAGGAGGTTTCCGGGAAGCCCGAAGACATTATCGGAGTGGACGTCAAAGATCCCCTAGCGTTACAGGCCACCAGCAAGACAATTTTCGATACCTTGGTAGCAGCATTCGGAGCCCAGGCCGGCACCAAGTACAACATCAATTACGGAGGAGCGGCAGCTCTGGCGGATCGTCTACGAGAGCCGTTGCAGCGTGGCGGTGTTGCTATGTCCGATCAGCAACTGCAGGATGTGGCTAAGAACATCACCAAGTTCCGCGACGACACGCAGTCCGGCGTGATTCGAAACCTGGATAGTCTCTCTAAAGTTCCCGGGGTCACGGCGCCGGTTTTGAATGCGATCAAACAGGAGACTGTTCCCGTTCCCCTGGCTATCGTGGGAACAGACTTAGTGGGAGCGAAGATTGGGGCCGACTTACAGCGTCAGGCAGTTCTGGCTGTGCTCTACGCTTTAGCGGGCATGTTGGTTTATATTGCGCTCCGGTTCGAGTGGATCTACGGCGTGGCCGCGGTAATTGCGGTTTTCCACGACACGATCCTCACCATCGGGCTGTTCTCGCTGTTCAACAAAGAAATCTCTTTGACAGTGGTAGCGGCTTTGCTTACTCTGGTTGGGTACTCGATGAACGACACGATCGTGGTATTCGACCGCATACGGGAAAACTTAAAGGTCCATCGGCGAGAGGGCCTTCAAGACTTAATTAACCGCAGCGTGAATCAGACTTTGAGTAGGACGATTCTGACTTCAGGTCTTACCTTCCTGACGGCCGTTTCACTGTATCTATTCGGCGGTCAGGTTCTGAACGGGTTCTCGTTTGCACTAGTTGTTGGTATTATTGTCGGGACATATTCGTCTATCTTTATAGCGAGTCCCATCCTGATCTTCTGGCAAGATTTCGTGGAGAGCCGTAAGAAGCCGGGGCTGAACACAGCCGCTGTACCGCCTTCATCAGCTCCACCACGCGAGGCTGTTCGAAGGGGAACGGCCAAGGTGAAATAGAGAGCGGGCGGCGACCAGGGCGACGTTCCATCGTCCGTGGCATTCCGGTCGCAAGTTTCGGGGAAGGGGGAACTGTTTTATGTTCGAACAGACGTTTGTTGATGGGGAGGCGAAAACTCGCAAGCCCTGGACAGTGTTGCTGACGTTTGCGCTGCAATGCGCGGCGATCGGAGTGGCTGTCTTGATTCCTTTGATCTACACGGATAGCCTGCCTCGGGCTCAACTATCTGCGATTCTGACCGCGCCTCCACCGCCACCGCCGCCGCCTCCACCGCCACCGGCCGCGGCTCCTGTCGTCAAACAGAAAGTGATTCCACGCCAATTCGACGCTAACAAGCTGATGGCGCCGAAACAGATCCCGAAAGAGATCGCCAACATCAAGGAAGAGGAAATGCCTCCGCCTACCACAGGCGTGGTTGGTGGAGTTCCTGGCGGAGTCCCTGGCGGCACGCCAGGCGGAGTGATCGGCGGCATCATCGGCGCGGTACCGTCAGCGGCGCCTCCGCCTCCCCCACCTCCTAAAGAGAAGCCGGTTACGCCGTCCCGCATCCGAGTGGGTGGAAATGTGCAGGCTGCTAATCTGATTCGCAAAGTCACCCCGGTCTACCCGGCCTTGGCGAAGCAGGCACGCATCCAGGGAACGGTGCGGTTCTCGGCGGTCATCGGCAAAGACGGAACCATTCAAAATCTGCAACTGGTGTCGGGCCATCCTCTGTTGGTGGCCGCGGCTCAAGAAGCGGTCAAGCAGTGGCAGTATAAGCCGACTCTCCTGAACCAGGAGCCGGTAGAAGTGGTCACTCAAATTGATGTTAACTTTACGTTAAGCCAGTAACTCAAATTCAACTCGCAGGAGAACACGATGCTGTTACAGATGAAAGTTTGGGCGTTCCTCTTCTTTCAGACCGAAGCGCCCGCTATTAGTTTTGACCCTCGCCATATGTGGGACCAGATGGGCTTTTTAGCCCGGTCCGTGGTGGTGATTCTGTTCCTGATGTCGGCTTGGTCCATCGGAGTTATGATCGACCGATTGCTGGCCTATAATGCGGCCCGTAAGCAATCCCGTCAATTCGCGCCAGCCGTCGCCGGTGCGCTACGTGAAAACAAGTTAGAGGAAGCGATCAAGATTGCGGACCGCTATAACAAGAGCCACCTGGCCAAGGTTGTGGTGGCCGGACTCCAGGAGTTTGAGGCGCACCGGCAGAGTGCTGAAATTCCAGGCGAAGACATCGAAGCGTCGCGCCGCGCATTGGAACGCGCCGAGGCCATTGTCCACGCAGAACTCAAGCGCGGCGTCAGCAGCCTGGCCACGATTGGTTCTACCGCGCCGTTCG
>JBBSHP010000585.1:0-4057 GCA_038232555.1 Bryobacterales bacterium | reverse complement strand
TGCGGATTTTCGTTCCGCCCCTCGCCGTGCGTCAACTGAATATATTCACGGGTAGCCACATCCATCACAAAAACATTGAAAGCGCCCGGGTTGTATCCACGCGTCCAGGCGAACAGGATATGCTGGCCATCCGGATTCCAGGAAGGGTTGACGGCCTCGCCTTCGCCATTGGTTAAACGTACGACATCGGAGCCGTCACTGCTCATCCTATAAACCTGAGGCAATCCACCACGGCCCGAAACGAACACAATACCCGCTCCCGTCTTGGGGTTCATCTTGGCCTCCATATCGATGGAGGACGAGTGGGAAATTCTGTGCAGATTGCTGCCATCGACGTTGGTCTGATAAATCTGGGCATAGTCGCCACTGAGCGTGGAGGCGATCAGCAGTTGCTTGCTGTCGGGCGTGAAATCCGAGGCGACGTTCAGCGAAGCGCTCTGATTATAGAATGGCAGCTTGCGCCCTGTTTCGAGTGAATGGACCACGATCTTGGGAGTGGGCGAGTAACTGGTGAACGCTAACTTCGAGCCGTCCGGAGAGATGGTGGGGAAGCTCGTGATAGTTCTATAACTGGTGACCTGCTTCTGGTCCGAGCCATCATAGTCCATCGACCAAATTTCCTTGCTTCCACTGCGGTCCGAGACAAAGTAGATCCGAGTACCAATCAGGCTTACGCCCCCGAACTGCTTGAGGATATCGGCAGCAAACTCGGCGGCGACCTTTCGGGCGCCTGAATCGTCCAGAGTTCCGGTATAGAGTTTGCCGATCAGTTGCGCGCCCTGCACGGTCTGAAGTTGCACGTTGTACAACCAACCGAACAGTACGAGTTGTCCGTCCTTTGCGGCTGTATAGCCGAAGGCGAGATAGTTCGCGTTGACGGGTGCGCCAGCCCAGTCGGCAACCCAGGCTCCCTGACTGCGGCCTCCAACGGGCGGCTTGAAGTCAGATGGTTGCTGGGGCGTATTCAGCGGATAGACGGTCTTGGGAGCCATCTTCAACTGTCCGGAATCCTGAAGTTCGCGGAAGAGGGTTTGATTGAAGGCGTCCATCGTCGCCGAGGCAAGACCCGTGCCGCGGAAGTCCGGGACAGCGATGGTTGGCTTCTCTCCGCGGCCTGGGATGACGATGTTGGCTCCCTGCTGAGCCCAAATCAGACAGGCAGTGAGAGCAATGCTAATTCCGAAGCAGACTTGTTTCATCTTTGCAGTTTGAAGATAAAGTTTATGTTGACGGAGTCGTGTTCATATTCGGCCGGCAGAGGCGGCAGCGGAGCCGCTTCCACCACAGCGCGCTGGGCGGAGGTATCCAGGAGATAGTTGCCGCTCGATTGGGTCAGCTTGGGATTTCGAATAGTGCCGTTGCGAAGAATGTCCACCGACACCACCGCTTCCGGAAGCCGTGCGCCCTCCAGTCCGCCCGTATGCCATTTATCGGCAATTCTCTGCATCAGCAAAGCTGCGTACGCTCCAAAACGATTCCCGAGGACGCTATTCTGATCCACACCTACTGCTCCCGCACTGCCGGGCTTCGAAAACATCTTAGAGGCGAGCGCTTGTGCTTCTGAGCTGTAAACCTGATTGGGGCGGGCCGGAGTGGGAGGCCGGTACTTATCCTGGGTTGTTTGGGTTCGTGAAGGCTTGGGAGCCAGGCGACTCTTAAGAGGAATCGCATCCGGCTCCGGCAGAGTCGCGCGCTTCCTGACAATCTTCTCTGGAGGAGCTTGGGGCAGACGCGATTCCGTGTTGTTCGCCACCGGGTTAGTGCGTCCCTGACGCTGCGGCAGCGGCAACGTTCTTACAGAATTAATCGGCACGGCATCCCCGCCCGTAGGATTCGGTGAGCCCCATGTTTCACGGCTCTGCTGGAATTGCCAGCTCAGCAAAACGAATACGCCGAAGACGGCCACATGCAGTGCGAGCGAGCCGAGGAAGGGATTGCGGAGCGAGTCGCGGCTATCGAGTATGTCATCGGCGTGGAGTGCCATGGTGCGCGGCGTTCAGCGCCGTTTGCCCGCCTCCTCCGGTTGCGTGACGATGTTGACAGAAAGTTTGGCGTCGCCCAACGCGGCGACGACTTGCGCGATCGGGTCCCAGGTGGTCCCCCTGTCGGCACGAAGGTAAACAGCTTTGCTTTTGCCGAAGCGCCTCTGGATCTCGGCCCCCAGCAGGTTGATATTGACAGGCTTGTCGTTCAGAAAAGAGTCTCCATCCTTGGTGATGGTAACGACGGGAAGTTCCTGGGTGGTATCACGCGTCGTTTTAACCTTGGGAACGTCAACCTCTAGGCCGAACTCCATGACGTGCGCAGTCAGCATGAAGATAATCAGTAGGACCAGGACGACGTCCACCAAAGGGACCACGTTGATTTCGGATAACGTCCCTGTACCGCGGAAACGGCTGCGGCCGAAACTACTGGTTGACGCGTTTGACGAATTGTTTAGTGAGAAGGCCATTCGTGGGCTCGGTCTTTAGGTCGGTTAGTCCTCGAAATTCCGCTCAGCCAGGTTCATGAACTCCAGCGCGAAATCTTCCATGCGCGCGCCGAACTCTTTGATGGAACTGCCGAACCAGTTGTAAAAAATGGAAGCCGGAATGGCCGCTGCCAGGCCCAGCGCGGTGGTGATCAGCGCTTCCGAAATCCCCGGTGCGACCGCGCGTAAGCTGGCAGCTCCGGCGGTACCCAGCCCCTGGAACGCGTCGATGATGCCCCAAACGGTGCCGAATAAGCCGATAAACGGAGAGACCGTGGCGGTGGTCGCGAGCAGGCTCATGTTGCGCTCTAATTTTGTGATCTCTTCGCTCATTCCTAACTGAAGTGTTCGCTCCAAAGAGAGTTTGTTGGTCACGGCTCCCCGAGCTTTGAGCTGCCGGTCCATTTCGCTGTAGCCGAAGTCGAAGACCGCCACCAAGGGCGATGACCGGAACTGTTCGCTCGCGATGGATACCGATTCCAGCCCGGCAGCCTTCCGGAATGCCCGCAGAAACTGCCGGTTGGCCAACCGCGCTTCGCGGAATACATTCCACTTTGAAAAGATCACGGCCCAGGACAGCAGCGAAAAGACCAGGAGCAGGAGCATGATCGCCTTGGGCAGGGGCCCTGAACTTCGAATCAGGTCCCAAATTCCCAATTGGAGAAAGATGCCGCCGGCAAGAGGTTGACTCAATCAATCTCCTTTACTACACGCTCAATCAGTGACATCGTGCTTTAGCCTCTAAAAACAGAATACTACTGTTCTGTTTTATATAGAAGAGTTGAAATGTGAAAACACCCAACGGGTTCGGGACGGTTGCCGCTTAGTAAGAGATGACGCGGGCCGCTAACAAAAAGACGGATCTTACAAAGTTAGCGACGCGCGGCGGCGGTCACTGGCTTGGTCAGTTCCGGCGGAGGAGGCATGGGCTCGGTGGACTCCGGAGCAGTCTTGATCAACCCGAGCGCCTTCCGAACTGCGATATCGATTTCCTTGCGCGTATCGGGATTCTGTTTGAGGAAAGTACGGGCATTTTCGCGGCCTTGGCCGATGCGCTCGCCCTTGTAGCTGTACCAAGATCCGCTCTTCTCGACAATGTTGTGTGCCGACCCTATGTCAATCAGGTCGCCCTCGCGCGAGATACCCTCGCCATAGATGATGTCGAACTCGGCTTCGCGGAACGGCGGGGCGATCTTATTTTTGACGATTTTGACCTTGGTTCGATTGCCCGTGACCACATCGCCGTCTTTGATGGCAGCGATCCGGCGGATATCGGCGCGTATGGACGAATAAAATTTGAGGGCGCGACCGCCAGTGGTGGTCTCTGGATTTCCGAACATCACCCCGATTTTTTCACGGATCTGGTTGATGAATATAAGACAGGTGTTCGACTTGGAAATGTTCCCGGTCAGCTTACGCATGGCCTGAGACATGAGCCGGGCCTGCACACCCATATGACTATCGCCCATCTCACCGTCAAGTTCAGCCTTGGGTACCAAGGCGGCTACAGAGTCGACCACCAGGACGTCAATAGAATTGGAGCTGATCAAAGCGCTGGTGATTTCGAGCGCCTGCTCGGCATAATCA
>JBBSHP010000584.1:0-4059 GCA_038232555.1 Bryobacterales bacterium | reverse complement strand
AGAAGTCTCTATCACGATCACTGCTTTGACGGGGCAGCCTCGGCGGCTTTTTTCAGTCGCTTTTATGAAGCCAGGTTCGCCCCGGAATGCGAATTTGAATTCACGGGCCTGGCACACAAGGCCACTCAGTTGTTTGAGGACAGCTATTTTGACGGGGACGTCAATGCGATCGTCGACTTCAAATACTCGCCCAGTCCCCGTTTGAGCTGGTGGTTCGACCATCACCAAAGCGCGTTTCTCAGTGCGGAGGATGCCGAACACTTCAAGCTGGACCGGACCGGGCAAAAGCTATACGATCCATCGTTTCGATCCTGTACAATGTTCATCGCGACGGTAACGCGAGAGCAGTTCGGCTTCGATCCTCCGGACCTGGCGGAATTAGTGCGCTGGGCCGATATTATCGACGGGGCGCAATACGCGAGCGCCCAGGCGGCTGTTGAACTGCGCGAGCCCGCCATGAAGCTGACGCTGGTGATTGAAGGCGCGAAAGGCTCCGGCGCAATTCACAAGATCATCCGCTGGATGCGAACGGAAACATTGCAGGATATCATTTGCAAGCCGGAGGTTCAGGAGCTGTATGAGCCGCTCTATCAACGCCATCTGGCTTCGATTGACATCATCCGGCGGCAGGCCTCCAGCCGCGCTGGAGTTATCTTCTTCGATCTGATCGGGCAAGGGTTGGAGGGCTACAACAAATTCATTCCTTACCACTTGTTCCCGGATTCCACCTACACAGTGTCGGTAAGTACGTCCAGCTTCCGGACCAAGGTGTCGGTTGGCTCCAATCCATGGGCCCCGGAGACGCCAGCGCACAACCTGGCGACCATATGCGAGCGCTACGGGGGAGGAGGTCATGCCCGGGTGGGGGCCATCAGCTTTGAGATTGGCGCCGTCGACCAGGCCCGCCGGGTCGCAGCCGAAATCCGAAAGGAACTCGAAAGTAGTTGACGGTGCTGCGCTTACCTGTGCGCGTCGGCCGCTTCCTGAAAAACCTGGCTGAAGAACTCGCGTGAGGAGGGCGAACATCCGATGTGCATCAGGCCACTTTTGGGGCTTTCTTCGACGAACCCGAGGTAGCCTTCCCAGCCCATGTCCTCCAACACAAATTGCAGGGCTTCCTGCTCGCCCGCTGGGAGGCTCGCGAAGTCGATGTCGAAGACATGGCCGGATGAATGCGCGATGGCTTCGTACGATTCCATGGTTCCCGGAGTAAACCTGGCAGGAGCAGGGCGGGCGCGCACCAGCGACGTGACCTGCAGAGGAACAAACTTTTCCCCTTTGGGCTTCATGGCCTCATGCATCCGCCGCGCTTCAAAAGCGATGTAGCTGAGGGTGCCGATCGCGGAAGGAGAGGCTTGCAAGTAAACGTCCTGATTACTGAAATCGGGACCTCCAATGGCGCCACGCCCGGACTTCCGAAGACCAAATCCGAAGTAATCGGGGTCGTCAAAAGCTTTGACGAGCGCTTTGCCCTGCTCGCGTTTCAGATCGTCGTTGGAAACATAGACCAGATCCTTGGGCTTCAACCAGCAGGCTAGGCGGTCATGTGCGCGCTGGGTGGGATCGGGCTCAAATTTGTACTGGTCAACAAGAGCTGTGAACGCTTCGCGATCCTCTTTGTACATCGCCAGAAGCTGCATGGCGCGCATGACGCGGAACCAGTAGGTGGGCGAAAAATCGCGATCCATCTGGCGTTTCAGCTCCAGATACAACGGGCGATGGAGCACTGGACTGGCTCCGAAGAACATCTTCGCGACGGTGATCGGCTTCCTGATGCCTTTTGATTCTTCCGTGAGTTGCCGCATATTGCCGACGCAGCCTGGGCCGCAGTGGTAGGCAAACACAGCCCAATCGCGGCCGCCCAAGCTGTTTTCCAACCGGGCCAGGTAGCTGGCCGCAGCGGGAATGGCTTTTTCCGGCTGCAACCGCTCATCGCTCAGTAACACCTGATAGGGCGTTTTGACCTTCACCATTTTGGCGGTGATCTTACCCTTCCGGCCACGCACCTGCTTTTTCTCAGTGGTAACGCGATACCGTGTGGCATAGATCATGCGCAGGCCCATGGCTTTCGCCGTCGCTCCCGATATTTGCATGATGCCCTTCGGCCCAGTGGGACTCTGAGCGTTGGGATCTCCGAAACTTTCCAGGAATGAGATAGCTGCAACCAGAGGCGCCGGCCAGCCGCTGCGCTGCTCCGCCTGATCGAAGATCTTTTGAAGCTTCGGGTTTTGGATCCGCTGCGCTCCCAAACTCACGCGCGGATCGCGAAGAATGCCGAAGGTCTGGGCTTCGATCATTAAGCGCGTACGGGCGGCCAGCAGTTCGTCGGACATCTCCGCCCGGGCCACTCCGATCCCGGTCAGCCGGTGCGTGGGGGCGAAGGCGTCAGTACGCCCACTGGAGGTGAGAGCAGCCATTAACGCGACGGCGATTAAACGATGCATGCTTTATTCAAAGAAACCAGCCGAGGCTCCCACCCATTCCATATCCCGGTTCTGATCGACGCCCATCATCTTGCCGCGGCCCATCCTAACAATGGTGGTCACGGCCTGCAGTTCGTCCTGCCATATATACATGACGCGCACCTCGGCCTTAGTGGGTCCAAAAGGTGTGTCAATTACAGGTGCAAAATCCATCTTCTCCTGGAGAATATATTGAGACCTGTCCACTGCTTCAACTTGCTGGAGTGTTGGCCCGATAATGACGCCCAAGCCCGCGAACGAATAAAGCGGCTTGAGCACATAGTTCTGCAGGTCTTGGGACACCGTGGAAAGCTCATCTAAAAACCAGCTCCTGGGGACGCTGGGGTGTTGTAAGAAGGGCAGAGAAAACTTGCTGATCCGAAAATACCAGTTGGGGTGGCCTGCCCACTCAACTTTCAAATCGTCCCGCCAGTCGAAGCCAGGGCGGATCTGCTTGCGTTGCAGCTCGTCCACGATCACCCGGTTGTAGATACGGTGGATAGGCGTATCGCCGTAATACAGGCGGTTGCCTTTGCTCTTCACTTCCGTGACGGACACCGTTTTTATGCCGCAGTGTTTGGCCATGAGCAGAAAATCGGGCAGCGTCTTCTGTTGCTCGGGATCGATTTCCATCAAGATTACGTTCTCCGGATTGTGCCCGCCGAGGACTGCTTTTTTCAGGAGGCCCCAGTAATCCTCCACGAACTCATAGGAGAGTTCGGGATCCAGGCCGTATACATCCCGGTAGGTTTCGGCCTGTACCGGTTGGTAGGCATACAACGAAGGGAAGCCCTGGATTTCAACCAGCTTCGGTTCCAACTCGGCATCCAGACCGAAGTCGACCTGAATGAACAACGGATGGCCGTCTTCATTGGGGACGCGGAACTCCGGGGGAACGGCCCGGTCGGACGCTGCGAGATACGCTGGATTGTCAAGAAGCTGCGTGATCAAGACTTTGCCGTAAGAAATCATTTTACCTAAAAGTTGTTTCGGGAAGAAACACGGGGTCTCGCAGTTACGGAACTTAACGTGAGTCCCTGACCGGCGATCCAACTCGGCTAAGAATTGGAGATATTTTTCAGATGTGAAGTTTCGATTGAACCGCTCCCGCCGGTAGGGGATCATGGGCCGGGTTTTGGCGCGAGAATCAAATCAAAAATGTGCCGGCATCCATGATCTGCCGGTCGTCAGCCCAGATACTGAACTCCCGCCCCACCACGTCGATGTGCGTAGATGAGTACCAGTCCGCTCCAGTGTGGGCTCCGTACGGATTTCCGAATGCCATATGAATTCCCGGCAGTTTCTCGTCCTGGAGGATGTTGCCGATTACCGAGTGGCAGCCGATGTTTGTGCCGATCGCAAATTCCCCCACGCGATCGCTATTCTCATCCGTGTGTGTGTACTGCCAGAACTCGTCAACAAGTTCCCGGTTGTCGGACTGGAGATCGGTAATCCGGTTCCGCTGCACATTGACTGTCAAGGGTGTCTGCCGCAGATCGCCGTATTTCGCGCAGAGATAGTCGCCCACCACGCCATCAATGACAAACTTTCCGTTGACTTCTCCGGGAGTGGTGAACACTTCGCCTCCCGGCAGGTT
>JBBSHP010000583.1:0-4059 GCA_038232555.1 Bryobacterales bacterium | reverse complement strand
GGCGACGGTCGAAGTGATCCCTTTGGCCTAAGGATCGGCTCTGCGCTGCCCGCATTTCAGGCCGCGCAGACCTTTCCGCTGTCGTTCCAGTCACCGCTCGCGCGTCTTTCGATCCGCATCACAGAGAGAATTCGCTGGAACGCCGGCTATCAATATTACGGATACAAAGAAGATTTCTACAACCGCGAGAACTATCGCGCCCACACTGGCTACACCAGTGTCCTCTGGTCATTCTAATATGCATTTTCGAGCGACGCCTTTCAGTGTTACCACGATCCTCCTGGTTCTCTTCGCATGCGTGGTGATTTACATCCGGCTGAAGGGATGGCTGGACAGCAATGTCCCCATCCTGTTTTATCTCGCCATGATCGTTTACACCAACGCGCTGGAGGGCCAAATGCCGCCCTGGGTCTATCTGGGCTTCGGCGTTACCCTGCTACTGCGCTTCGAGTTCATGAGCACCGGTTTCAGCACCGCTTTGAAAGCTTGCGAATTCGCTGTCTTAGGCTTTCTGGTGTACAACTGTCTGGAACTGATCGTGTACTGAGGTCACTTCTCGAGCGGCAGGCCCGAACCCTGAATCGCCCGCCACCCGCCGTCCAAAGAAATCGCGTCCGTGTAGCCCATTTTCTGTAGCGCGTCGGCTGCCAGAGCTGAGCGGAATCCTCCCCCACAATACAGAACCAGCCGCTTGTCCTTGTCGGGAACCACTCCCTCGATATCGCGTTCGATGATCCCTTTACCGAGGTGCACCGCGCCCGCCGCGTGCCCCGCCGACCATTCACTATCTTCCCGGACATCCACCAGGACAGGAGCTTCGCCCGAGGCCAACATCCTTTTGTACTCATCAATGTCGATCTGCCGGATGCGCGATTTTGCGTCATTCACAAGCGTCAGGAAAGCGGAGTTGTGTGCTTTGGGGTGCATAGAATTTTGGGACGATCGGGTTCAGTTGCTGCGGCGGATCTGCGCGCCAAGCAGCGCTAGTTTCGTTTCGATTTTCTCATATCCGCGATCGAGATGGTACACCCGATCGATGACGGTCTCGCCTTTTGCCACTAGCGCCGCCAGAACAAGGGACGCGCTGGCGCGAAGATCGGAAGCGATGACCTGGGCGCCCGCCAATCGTTCGATCCCCACCACCGTAGCCTGCCGGCCTTCGATCCGGATATTCGCTCCCATGCGCGCCAACTCGAGCGCGTGCATGAAACGATTTTCAAAGATCGTCTCCGTGATCACCGAAGTACCTTCTGCCTGGGTCATCATCGCCATATATTGCGCCTGCAGATCGGTGGCGAAGCCGGGGTATTCCTCTGTCGTCATTCCGGCAGCTCCCAGACGGTTTCTCGCACGCACCCGAAGCTGGTCGGAACCGATCTCATCGATATCCGCTCCGGCCGCCCGCATCTTCTCCGTCAGCGCTCCCAGATGCTCCGGCCGGCATGCTTTGATTAAAAGATCGCCCCGGGTCATCGCGCCCGCTGCCATAAAGGTGCCGGCCTCAATGCGGTCCGGAATGATCGTATGCTGAGCGCCGTGCAGCTCGGAGACGCCTTGAACGCGGATCACCGTACTGCCCGCCCCGTCAATCTTCGCTCCCATGCGGATGAGCAGATTAGCCAAATCCTCCACCTCGGGTTCCCGCGCGGCGTTTTCAATAATGGTCAGACCTTGCGCGAGCGTGGCAGCCATCATCAGGTCTTCGGTCCCGGTTACCGTGATACGGTCGAACTTCACGTGCGCACCCCGCAAACCGCCCGGGGCATTGGCTTCAACGTACCCATGCGATTGCGTGATTTCAGCACCCAAAAGCTCCAGAGCGGTGACATGCAGATTGATCGGCCGCGCGCCGATCGCACACCCCCCCGGCATCGACACACGAGCCCGGCCCGTCCTCGCAACCAACGGCCCGAGTACCAGGCTGGAGGCCCGCATCGTCTTGACTAAGTCGTAGGGGGCTTCCGGCTTGTCGAGCGTGCCCGCGTGTACTTTGACGTTCGTGCCGGCATTTTCAACCGTCGCGCCGGTCCACATCAGCAGCTTCTGCATCGTCCGGATGTCACGCACGCGCGGCATTCGCGAGAGGTGTACCGGCTCTTTAGTCAAGAGGCAGGCCGCGAGTGCAGGCAGCGCGGAATTCTTGGCTCCGCTGATCGTAACTTCGCCTTCTAAAGGCTTGCCACCCTGGATAAAAAGCTTGTCCATATTAGTTTTCCAGAGCCTGGCGCACGTGCCCACGCGCGGCGGCAAGCTTCTCTCGCGCTGCCGATGCGCCGACTCCCAGCCGGCCCATAACGATCGCGGTCTTGACATCCCGGCCTGAAATTTCCAGCAAGTCGCCCGCCTGCTGGATCGTCACGCCCGTGGCCTCGGCGATGATGCGGGTGGCGCGGTCCACCAACTTTTCGTTCTTCGGTTGAACATTCACCATCAGGTTGCCATACACATACCCTAGCCGGATCATCACCGCCGTGCTCAACATATTCAAAACAAGTTTAGTCGCGGTTCCGGCGCGCATCCGAGTGGATCCGGCAATCACTTCCGGCCCAGGCAAGGGTGTCACTGCGATATCCACCGCGCGAGCCAAATCCGAATCCGGCGAGCAACTGATTCCGCCGGTCAATGCGCCGAGTTCCCGCGCTGCCGCCAGCGCGCCGAGCACGTAAGGTGTCCGTCCGCTCGCGGCGATACCCACCAAAACATCGTTGCGGAGAAACCCACGTTCCAGTAGGTCCCGCCGGCCTTGCGCCGGGTCGTCCTCAGTCGCCTCGGTGGCCCGTGCAAGCGCCGCTTCCCCCCCGGCGATGATGCCCTGCACGGTGTCCGGAGGAACGCTGAAAGTGGGGGGGCATTCCGCCGCATCCAGCACGCCCAGCCGTCCGCTGGTTCCCGCCCCGATGTAGAAGAGCCGCCCGCCGCTTTGGAGGGCGTTGACCACGCCATCCACCAGCTTGGCAAGCTGAGGGATCTCGGCAGCGACCGCCGGGACCACCTGACGATCCTGGTCATTGATGATAGTCAGGATCTCGAGCGTAGAGCGCGCGTCGATATCGCGGGATTCCGGATTGACCTGTTCTGTGAGAAGCCGGGAGATCATTTACAGGCAGCGGGGCGTCGTAAAAGACAAAGAGCGCCGGAGGTCCACCCTCTCGACGCTCTCATCGAATAAATCCGGTATGCTTTACGCGCTGAATGAGCTGCCGCAGCCGCAGGTGCTTTTCACATTCGGGTTGTTGAATTTGAAACCCGATCCTTCCAGGGTTTCCACAAAGTCGACTTCGGCGCCATCCAGATACAGCATGCTGGCCTGATCGATAAAGACTTTGAGCCCCTCGAAGTTGTAGGTTTTGTCCAGCATATTCGGAGTGTTCTCGAACGCCATTGAATAGCTGAAGCCGGAGCATCCACCGCCCACCACCGCGATCCGTAGGCCTGCCGGCTTGGGCTCCTGGCTATCCAGAATCTCTCTCACTTTGCCTACCGCATTCTCTGTTAATTGGACCATGCTGGTTCTCCCTGAAATCATTATCTCGTGAAGCGGCGCATGAAGCAACTGGCCGCGGGTGCGCAGCGCAATTTGAATGTCCTAGCGCAACAGGCCGGCGCACATTCTTAGCCGGTGTTTAAGGTAGGTTGAACCTCATGCCCCGGTATTCCCACTATCGCCATAACCTAATCGCTGCTGATCGCCTTTTACAAGTCCGTTGTTCCACCCAGCACGTTTTCTGAGACTACCAACTCTCGGGTTCGCGACAGTCTTTATGCTAAACTGCAAGTGCCCGGCGTTTTAGACAATTCGGGGACGTAGCTCAGTTTGGTTAGAGCGCCGGCCTGTCACGTCGGAGGTCGCGGGTTCGAGCCCCGTCGTCCCCGCCAATTTCCCTACCTGATTTGCCTCCCCCTTCGCTTCCCGGGGCTCTAGTACTACTGTGTTATAAATAACTGATTGGATCGAGGATACTGCCCGGCGGGCGTACGCTGGAGATGAATGGGGGTTGTCCAAGCGAAGATTCAGACGTGGAGGACATCTATCGCGTGGTCTGGACGGCAGTTTCTGCT
>JBBSHP010000582.1:0-4063 GCA_038232555.1 Bryobacterales bacterium | reverse complement strand
TCTCAGCCGGAGCAGACTTCAGGCGGCTTCAGCCGCAACCTCGACTTTCAGTCGCAAAGGATTCTACCGGCTTTCAGCCGGTAGTCTTTTAATCGCCTCTGCAAACCCGAAGGCATCGCCCGATGCACGCCCAGCAAAACTTGAAGTTGATTCTGGTTCGCCTTGCCCTGGAACGCCAGGTATCCAAGCGGCCATCGTGTGAAACGAACGGTCGGCTCGAATACAAAGGCTCCCCTGCGAAACTGCAGTCCGCCCCCGACAACATATCCCCTTCTCGATATGGACGTCGGTGCCGACCAGGGACGAAAGGACATGCCGGCCTCTAGAAAGGGCCGCAGCCCGTGCAGCACCACAAACCGGTACTTGCCCAGTACCGGAATATCCAACGCGGCTTCGGACAGCTTGAATGGACTTCCACCGGCTACCCGTGGCCGATCCGGAAAGGGTTGGTAGGGCGGATCGAAACGAACAACACTGGTGCCCCTGTACCCCGTTCGCAAAAGATCCACCTCAAACGACCAGCTTCCAGGAAGCGCGAGCTCCACCTTGGCTCCCACCACCGGAGTCCCGCGCCTGGTCGTTATGGTCTGCGTGCGAGTCGTCAGCGTGCCATCGAAGTTCCTAAAGTTATCTCCCAATGTCGAAGTGGAGACGCTGGAGTCATAGTCCGCTGTCGCAGTGACTCCTCCAATCGCGCCAAACGAGATCGTTTGGCCGAACAGAGGTGCTCCAAAAGAAGAGGCGAGTACAGCCCACGAGGCGCGGTGTCTCATTGGACCACGACGGAAGCGAATGGACCATGGGTATCGGAATCAAACAAGAAATGCATTGTTCCCTTATACGTTTGCATTGCTAATGCCAATCACGAGTCCAATGAAATCATGACGTTAGACTTTGGGTTCCTCGGAGCCAGATCACACCTGAGCCGTTTTGTAACGCAAAGTCGGCGTACGTAGCGCCAGGAGGCCGGAACAGCCAAATCTATGCTTCGCCGTCACAGCGGATCTGGCTGGCCACGGTAAGTGTCAGCTATGGGCGTTACACGGACAAGTGAGCCGAAGTCTCCTCTTAGTCTTGGCTCCAGATGCTTCATTCGTGGCGCAGCGCGACAATCGGGTCGAGGCGCGACGCGCGGCGAGACGGAACAAAACAGGCGACAGCCGCCACAGCCAACAGGATGCCGCAGACTGCGGCGACCGTCGGCGCATAGTCTGGGTGGAAGCCGTAGAATAGCGCCGTCATCAGGCGGGATGCCGCCATAGCCAACAATAGGCCGAGGGAAAGCCCGCCCAGAGTCAGCGTTAAGCCGCGGCGACCGAAGGCTAGCAATATGTCGCCTGATGTCGCGCCTAACGCCATGCGCACACATATTTCACTGGTGCGCTGCGCGACGGCATACGACAGCACGCCATACAGACCGATGCACGCCAGTGCCAACGCCAGTCCCGCGAAAGCGGCCAGCAAGGCGGAATCCTGCGAAGGCTCCGATAGCTCGGTTGCGACGATGTCGTCGAGCGTCCTGATCTTGGCGATGGGCTGGTTCTTGTCCAAAGACCAGATCGCTGCTCGCACCGCCGACACAGCGGAATTCGGCGCGATAGAAGTGCGGATCACCAAATCAGTCGTCTGTGCGAAGGACTGCGCGGACTTTTCGTTCAACACGTACACAGCGGGTTTCAAATCCGCAGTCACGCCCCGCTCGCGGATCTCCTTCGCCACTCCGACTATGGTGAACCAATAGGCGTCCGGGGAAAAGCTTCCAAACTGAAGGCGGGCTCCCAGGGCGGAACGTCCGGGAAAATTCAGGGCGGCAAAGGTTTCGTTGACCACAACCACCGGCTCCTTCGTGGCGCGATCGCTGTCTTGAAAGAACCGTCCTTCGCGCAAGTGCGCGCCTACCGTGGCGAAGTAGTCGCGCGTGACCACGCGATTGAGCGCATCCTGTCCCCTGTTGTTGTTTTGGCCCAGAAACCGATAGCCCATCGTGTTGCCATCAGTGGTGAGCGGTAGGTCTGATATCGCGCCGGCGTTGACCACGCCCGGTACTGCGCGCACTTTCTCGAGCATCGCATTGGTGTAGGCGACGCGACGGTTGAAATCATGGAAGCGGCCGATCGGGGTGACCATCGTCAGTAACTTCTCCGTGCGGATACCAAGATCCACTTGATGCAAATGATGGAGCGTTTGCAGTAGCAGTCCCCCGCACGTGAGCAGCACTACCGCAAGCGCCGTTTCTACGACGATCAAGGAATGCTGGAACCGGTGGCGGCGCGACCCGGCCGGTCCCCGGCCGCTGAGCTCCATCCGCGATCCACTGAATGCCGGCACCAATCCGAAAGCAATGCCGGCAGCGGCGGCGATGGCAACGGAAAACAACAGAACACGCATGTCAATCACGAGGTGCATGGCGGCCATTGTAGACGGCACCAGCGTTTCCAGAAACTGCATGGCGGGGCGAGCCAGGGCCAATCCGGCGATCGTGCCCAAGAAAGCCAGAACCAGGCTTTCCGTCAGCAACTGCCGGATCAGCCGGCTGCGTCCCGCGCCGAGCGCGATGCGCACGGCCACTTCACGCTGGCGTCCGGCACCGCGCGCTAGTAGCAAGTTCGCCAGGTTCGCGCAAGAGATTAACAGGATGGCGGCCGAAGCGCACAGTAACACCACGAGCGAAGTCTCCGTCTTTCCGACGAGCTGCTCTCGTATCGGAATAATCACTGGGGCCGACTGATGGTCCGGATCCTCTTCCAACAAGTGCTTGCCGATCATGGTCATTGCCGTTCGCGCCTGCTTGATCGTCACGCCCGGCTTCAGGCGAGCCACGCAATTAAGGTAGTGGCTGCCACGCTGGCTCAGCTCTTGCGGACTGAACGCGGCTGGCAGCCAAACGTTTACTTCGCGCGATGGCAAGAAGTAGAACCCGTTGGGCATGACGCCGATCACCGTATAGGCCGTGTCATTCAGGACAATCTTGCGTCCCACGATATCGCGCGCACCCCCAAAATGGCGCTGCCAAAGGCCGTAACTGAGCAGAACGACCCGGACGCCGTGGCGATCCTCGTCCTCTGTAAACACGCGACCTAATAGCGGTTCCGCTCCCAGCACCTGCCAGAAGTTAGCGCTGACGCCGCGTCCATCGAGCCTCTCCGGCTCTCCATCTCCGGTGAGGTAGGACGTACTCTTGCGCGTGGCAGCGATGTCAGAGAACACGGGGCTCAGCCGCCGCCACTCTTGCCAGTTCCAAGGCGATGGCGTGTTGCGTGGGAAGCCGATGGAGGTCGCGTCCTCCCAGACCATCACCAGACGGCTAGCGTCCTTGTAAGGTAGCGGGCGGACCAACACCGCGTCCACCACACTGAACATCGCTGCATTTGCGCCGATTCACAACGCCAGCGTCAAAACTGCCCAGGCTGAAAAACCTGGTGACTTGCGAAGCTGCCGCAATGCATAGTGAATATCCTGCGCGAATTGTTCCACCTGCGTCCAACCCCATGCCGATCGAACGTCTTCTTTGACGAGAAGGATATTGCCGAAGGCACGCTGTGCAGCGTGTCGCCCGGCCTCTTCGGCTTCCAGATCCAGGTGAGTTTGAATTTCCCGGTCGAGGTCCTCTTCCCGCGCCGGCCGGAACCACGGTGCTACCCTCTTGAGACGGCGCCACAGATTCATTTCAACCCTCCTCGGCGGGCCACATCACCTGCCCAATCGCGTCAGACAATTGCTTCCACCTGGATTCTTCGGCTCTGAGCTGCTTCTTTCCCGATGCCGTGAGGCGATAGTATTTGAATTCGCGCCTCTGGTCCTTGTCGGCCGTTTCCCATTTTGAGACAACGAAACCCTTCCGCTCCAGCCGGTGCAGTGCCGGATACAGCGATCCATGCTCCATTTGCAGCACGTCTTCCGTGGTCCGTTGAACGTGCTTGGCGATTTGATGCCCGTGCGCCCGGCCAAACAACAGAGTTCTCAGGATTAGCATATCCAGCGTGCCCTGGACCAATTCAATCCGCGTGGAAGATTCCTTCAGCATAGGTTGGTAGAGAGTCTACCATCATTCGCGTGCACTAGG
>JBBSHP010000581.1:0-4066 GCA_038232555.1 Bryobacterales bacterium | reverse complement strand
GGCTTGACGGCAAAGAGGCGAGAGCGCCCACCGTCCAACCGCCTACAGTAGCTGCCAATAAGACCAACCCATGCCAGAAGGCCTGGTGATAAAGATTAAACACTGTGCAGTGGAACGTCAACACGGATAGACCGACCAACCCGGCGAGCGCGCCGATGGTCGCCCCGGGGCCGCCCCACGACAAAACTGCGCCCATGCGGGCCAGCATCCAGAGCGCTACGCCCGCTCCCGCGGCCATAATTAATCCCGTCGTCAGACACCACGGCGCCTGCCGTTCGAGCAACCCGGTCTCCGCATGAGGAAAGAACAGAACCGTAGCGGCCAGCCAGGCTGCCGCGCTGCCCAGCACCCGTACCCGCGCCGCAACGCGCAACTGGCACCCGGGAACCATTTGACTGCATAGCGTGAATGACAGCAGGATTTCAGCCGACGCGATAACGCCAATCATCACCCAAACCCGAAAAGCGTTTGCCGCGAGAGCGCGCGGCGGGAGGACTAGCAGTCCTAGTGCGGGCAACCCTACAAAAACGACGGCGGTCCGCCATACCAGAACATGAATCGGCGGCAAGGGAGAGACTGCCGAGAGCTCCGCGGCAAGCCCGCTACGTATGCGCTCGCGCACCCCACTCGGCGGTTCCGCGTTGACGCGGGCGGCTTGCATGAAAGCCTGCAATTCCCTACATCGTTCACAGGAATGGAGATGTGCCTCAGCCTCGGGTGAAAGGGAATCGAGGAACTCCGCAAGCTGGCGCACCACTGCTTCGCAGTTCATAGTCAATCGAGAATACCCGTCTGCGCTAAATCCCGCAGATTTCGGTAGGCGCGGTGAGCCCGTTGTTTCACCGCCCCGACAGTCGAGGATGTCGCCACTGCGACTTCACGCAGACTCTTCCTATCCAGCTTCAACATCTCAATGACCCGCCTCTGGGCATCCGGCAGGCGGCGCAACAGGGTCCCGAGCACGTCATCGCAATCGGCCATGGATGTGTAATGTATCCCCGCCAAACGATGCGCGTGCTCTGCGTTTTGCTCTTGTTCGTGGCAAAGACGCCGATAGGCATTTCGCCGCACATGCCACGCGATCGCGTAGATCCACGGAAGTAACGGTGCTTCCGGCCGGTAGCTGTGCCGCGATTTGTGAATCTGCAGCCAGCACTCCTGCAGCAGATCGTCGCTCAACGCTCTGGTTGATTTTGGGCCGGCCAGAAAGTGGAGCAAGGCCCCTGACACAGACCCGATCAGTTCGTCCGCCGCGCTAAGGTCCGCAGCTTGATAGCGGATCATCAACTCACGCAGTTTCCGATCGTCCAAAACGAGTTTGCCGGGCTCGTATGGGACTCCATTCTCCAATTTAATGCTCCTTGGGCGTAACTTTCGCCCGCTTGCGGCCAATACTGTTAATAAGACAGCGATTCGCCACTCTTGTTTCAAGACTGTGCGGACGTCGAACCGACCAAGGACAAAAAAGCAAGTGTCGATGCTCACAACCGCCTCTTTCAGCGATCCGCGGGCGGAGCCCCGTTGTTTTCGACGGCGAGTTGTTTTTTCGGACCTGGCCGGGAGTGCGCCTCCGTGCGCAGCCGGTCCCCTACCACGAGTTTTGTTTTATGGCGTGACGATTGCTCCGAACATCAGACCGCCGATAGTTGCCACGCCGCCAGTGACCGCGACGTGACTTCCCCATGGGAGAGAGAAACATAACAATGAAACAACTTCATGGATTTGGCCTTTCGAAAGCATGACCGACCTCAGCCCAGATAACCCAATTGAAAGCGGACGGCCTCTGGTGGGAAGGCCCATGTTCTTGCTTCGGCCGGACAAACTTCCTTCTGATTTGAAGGCGGTGGTCACCTATCGCGAATTAGTTTCGGGACAGTTCTTACATCATCGAGGCGATCAGGCGGTCGCCGTTTGCGCGGTTCAGAGCGGCAGACTCCAACTTTTTTCCTACACCACCGAAGGAAAACCCGTGCCGTTGTATGTGATCAGAGGCGGCGAATGTGTAGCCGAAGCGGCACTGTTTGCGGAGACGTACTGCGGAGACGCGGTCGCCGAAGTAGCTTCGAGAGTAGCTGTCTTTCCCAAAACCGCCCTTGTTTCGGCCTTAAACGAGCATCCCGCTCTAGCGAATGAATTCATGACCTTGCTGACGAAGCGATTTAATATGCTGCGAATTCGTCTCGAATTGCGAAACCTGCAATCGGCTCGTGAGCGCATTCTTCAATACCTGATGGTCACCGCTGCCCCAGGCCAGACTAGCGTCGTGCTGGATCGCCCTCTGAAAAGCATCGCGGACGACCTTGGGCTAACCCATGAGTGCTTCTATCGGATCTTTGCCCAGTTGACGAAAGAAGGATCGGTTGTCCGCCGGAGGGGGTCGATTGCCTTTCGCGTGCCGGGCCAATCCAGATCATGGGATCTCCCGGGGATCCAATGTATTCAATAGAGATGACACGGAGGCTATTGGGGCGGGTTCGACCTGCTCGTTTTGCGCGCCAAGAAAAACGGTCCGTACGTGGCTCATACCGACGAGAGATTGTTGAAGTTTGACGCTCTGCACGTCGCGCGGTAGCTTCGCGCTGATGGGGAGCTTCGTGATCACCATCTTCTTACGGCCTTCTTGAGGCGGTGGTGTGTCCCGCAGTAATGCGTGAACCCCAGGAAGGTGAACGTCTCTGGTTTTCGCTGACCACGCCGCTTTCGGTCTTGGGCGGCGAACCGCCCAAACTCGATCCGGCATCCCGTTTGACGGGCCGTGAGTGCTTTGGTCCCTGGGCGCGTCTTCTGGCATCCTTCCGGCTGAGCTACGCAGCGCCGAGCTTCCGGCGCTGTTAACCAGAAGCGCACGACGTACCAGAGAGCCTGAGAGCCCGGCCTAGAAAGGCTGCCGACTGGCCTAGCCGAACAAAGCCGCACGTAACATCGCACCGACTGGCCTAGCCGCATAAGCTGCAGCCAAGATCGCCCGGGTTGAGAGAGCATTCGGCCCAAAGTATTGGCCATACCCGCGCATTTGCGCCCTCGGTCAGTCAACCGGGCGATTCGGGAGCCTCCCAGGAATATTTGGCTCGACAAAAGCGATTCGAACCTACGACCCTTCGATTAACAGCCGCTGTCCAAGCTTGAATCAGTGCTCAGTTCTGGGGAAGAGCGAGTCTTTGCAATATCACGCTGAAAGGAATGAATGCCCATCGTTGGCGTTATTAGTGCCGCAGGTTTGATCGTCTGGAGCGAAGCAAGGCCAAGACCCCCAACCCTGCTCCCAGCATCAACCAAGTCGAAGGCTCCGGAACAGCTCCGATGGGCGTCTCTGGCGGAAGGCCGGCAGGCGCGTTCGGACGCACGTTGGGAGGAGTGTTCAGGGGGAACTGTGGGACGGTCGCCTGCGGAGTGGGCGCAACCAAGGGGGCTGCTCGTGCGTTCCGGGAGGTATTGGCAATACAGGCAAACTCGAGCCTGCTTGCGGCGGCGAAACTGGCAGCCACGGGTACACAAGCAGCGTTTGCGTGCCAGGCGGAATCGACAATGGCACCGGGACCGGCAAAGACAGGGGCAGCGGCATGAGCGGCATCCAAAGCAAGCTCCACCCCACTGGGGCCGGCGGCAAAGGCGTTGTTATCGACGACCCCACAGGAAAGGTTACGGGCGTGGATGTAAGTGGATTCAGCAGGCTGGACGGTGGCGGCGTGCTCGCGGGTTGTCCAGTGGATCCGATGCCTCCGCTGCCCGCACCACCGGCACCCGCAGCACTGCCTCCGGAACCACCTACAAGCAGCCCTCACCCGGTTCATCCGCCTTGCTAGACGCCTGAACTTCCAGCCCCCAAAGGAACTTCAGAAGCACCGTTCTCGGCTGCCGTCACTTGCTCCGCGATTATTCCAGTGGAGTGGCAGCTGCTATGGATGACTCAGTCGCCGCCCCTGGTCTCTCCACTGGGGTGTCGAACGTCGCGCCGCTCGGCTCCGTCCCTACATCGGCCAACACGGGCGTGCGAGGCTGCTCGGACACCTGGTTCCCGCAACGCTCGCGCACACCGATACCCTGGCTGTTTCCTTGTAGGAGGCGT
>JBBSHP010000580.1:0-4066 GCA_038232555.1 Bryobacterales bacterium | reverse complement strand
GTTCGAGAAAACGTTCCAGCACCGCCCGGTGCTTGCGGAGCATGTTCGGCTTCTTGAGGGTTTCGACCTGGCCGAGGTATCGGGCGATCGCCACATGGAGCGGAGCCTTCCGGCCCTCTTCGCCCGCGTGCTCAAAACCCTTTATCCCGAGCTCGCGGCCGTCGAGATCGTGCTTTTTGCGTCGCTGTGCTTCCAGGGCCTCGGCGGCGGTTATGCCAGCCGGTCCGCGCCGGCGCTTCCCGGCCAGATACCACTCGATGTAATAACGCCCTTCAGGGAGAGCGCCCCAGTCGGGATTGCCTTTGCCGGTCTTGGGGATGGCAAGCAGCCGCCAGCGCTCGCCGATTTTGACCTTTTTGACGATGTTAACGTGGGACACAGATTCCGGCCTCCATCAGGATTCTGATGGACAACACGGCAGCCCCCAAACGAGTTTATGTTTAAGAAACTAAAAGGAGGGGAGGGGAAGCTGGCATTCTACCACTGAATTACTCCCGCATGCCTTTTCTTTCAGTGACTTCCAAAACCAATTTTCATCCTGAACACTGTTGGAACACTGCTATTCTACCATCAGGCTTTTCTCTAGTTGGTTCACCATGTCGAGCCTGCTTTCAACTGGTGAGTGTGTGTAGACGTTCTGGTTTACATCAAGCGTGTGACCGAGCTGATCCGCCACCAGCTTGCCGTCGACGCCCAAACGCTTCATTAAGGTTGCATGCGTTCTCCGCATCACCTGAAAATTCGCCCAGCCAATACCAACCTTTGCCAGCGCCGGGCGCATGATACGATACCAGCAATTGTCCTTCGATACGGGCGTCATCCGCTCGGAGGGGAAAACCCATGCGTCATCGCTGGTGACGACCGACACCACGCGCCACGCTTCGATGTCCGCCAGCAAGCCCTCAGAGAGCGCTGCTGCCGGGTGGAATTGTCTGACTTCGGAGTGTCGATCTTGCGCCGGTAAACCCGCTGCCGGATATTCGGCATGTGTGGCCGCAAGCCTACCCCACGTCATGGCGAATATTTCGCCCGGACGCATCCCGGCGAGTAACGCGAGTTTCGCGATTAACCGCTCCCGCTGATCGAGAGCGCCAAAACATAGTTGAACCTCCCTTATGGCCATCGCCCTGTGTACGGGTTTTGTCGCTTCCCGTGGCGTGAACAGCAACAGGGCAGGGTTAAGCACGATATGCCCCTTCGCCACGGCCATATCGAAAATCTGCTTCAGATCCCACCTGAGATGATCGACAACAGAGAAGGACAGCCCATCCCGCTTTGCCTTCAGGTCCAGCAAATCCTGAAGCTCATCGCGCCGGAAACCTAGAAGCTCCCGATCCTTGAACACCGATAAGAGATGAACCGTCATCCTGTTCACGTTGTTTCCCGCGTGGAGTCCTTCCACTTCCGCGTGTAGTACGGATAATAGACGTTCTCCACAAAATCACCGAACTTCAGAGACCGGCTCGATTGACTTGTCGCGCGTTCCTCTGCTATGAGCTTCGCGACCGCTCCCCGTGCTTCTCCTTTCGTCATGTCCTTGATTAAGCCAAGGACTCTGCTTTTCTTTATGGCGCCTTCGTACCACAGGCCGATCCAGCGGCCACGTTGCTTTCTGACACCTCCCGTTGAGTGCCGTGTACGCATAATTTTCTCCTTATGCGCTCTTGCGGCCTCGTTCTGGCGATGTCTGAATCCTACCACTGGAATGCTCGTTTTCGCTGATCCATGGGAGCAGGCTTTCGCGCCGCACAAGCTTGCGTCTGCCGAGGCTCACAACGGGGATCGGTGGGCAGCCCCTCACCCGCCCCGCCACTGCGTTGCAGATGTGCGCCTTGGAACAATGCAACAGCTTCGCTACTTCAGCCATTGTCATCAGACCAAAATCGTGGAGTGCGTCCATCGGGTATCCCCAGCGGTGATCTGGCTCAATTTCTCCCGCTGCTTCCGAGAGACATAGCGCCTTTCAGCTGGATGGGCGTCCCCGGTTGGACCGGTTCGTAAGGAGCTTCGAAGAGAATGTCGCGGTTGACGCGTACCGTGAACTTGTATCCTGCCGGGACCTTGATCGTCGGTTGGACGTTCAAGTTGCGTCTTGTTATTTGAGCGCCAGTTTGGCTCAGTTCCTGGCCGACCACGCTTCCGGCGGTCTGAGCTGGCGTGGGGTATGTGAGAGCGCTTTGGCTGCTTCTCTGGGAGGCGGTGAACATGCTCGTGAGAACGGAAAATCCAACTATTCGCAGGGAGTGGCGATCTACCTTGTCCCGCAGCCCGGCGTTGCCGTGGGAATCGAGTCCCATCATCCCGTCGAGATCGACCGATGAAGCGTCGGGATAGATGATGCGGCTCCAGGCCACTTGCACGCCATCCTGACCGTAAGAAACGTGGGAATACTTGCCAATTAGA
This sequence comes from Bryobacterales bacterium, assembly GCA_038232555.1. Taxonomy (GTDB): domain Bacteria; phylum Acidobacteriota; class Terriglobia; order Bryobacterales; family Bryobacteraceae; genus JBBSHP01. The sequence goes on along the minus strand of JBBSHP010000580.1, from coordinate 1,663 downwards.
CGAGAACCCTGAGGGATCAGGAGGTACAGTCCCGTGGCGGTGTCGTAGACGTTTGATGTAACGAGCGCCTTCATTTCGCCAGGCAGATCGGAGTTGAGCGACTGTTCGAGAACTGCCGGAATCTCCCAGCCTGCTTTGATCTCATATCTGGAAAGGGGTGCTTCGCGGGTCGAGCGAAGATAGTCGTCCGCTTGCGGTTGCGGGACCCAGTCAGGAACGCCTCTTTGCGGGACTGCATGTTCTGAGAGTCGTAATCGTTCTCGACGGCCGGTACGTTCGGCAACGATCCGGGATTACCGCCCTGCCGCGCGCCCAGAGCTCGGCTCAGGGCTTCGACCTGAGAAAGGTCATCTGATCCAGAGCGCGCAGTGGGCATCGTGTTACCTGGACCAAACGAGGACGCAGAAGAATTGTGGATGCTGGTGGGGGCCTGAATGGCTTCCTGCTCTTGCCGGTAGGCGGCGGCAAGGCGTCGCTCCTCTGGCGTCTCGACGGGTGCCATTGGGACGGCCTGTGCAGGCACCGCGTTCGGCTGGCGTACAAATACGCGCTCCTGGGGAAGGCCATCGCATAGTTGACCAGTTTGAGGATTGAACCGTTGTCCGGTCTTCGGATCAGTGCCGCAGGACGGCAGCGTGGAAGACGAAGTTGAATCGGGCGGACGCAGCTCATCTGCATGACCGCGGGTCAACGGCACAATCCCTGCTGGAGTTGCCTGCATGAACTCCGTGCCAGCTTGAGTTGCTGGAGTGACGTTCCTTGGAAGGCCCGCGTCGCGAGCAGCGGCTTGATTGGTAAGTGTTCGGCGGTATCCGCCGTAAGCGAATGCGAGCAGCAGGAGGACAATCACAGAACAATGGCATGCTTGTCCGTCTGCTGATACGCACAGCTTTCTGCGGCTGGGGATGGAGATCGAGCCCGCTTGGCGCTTCGATCGGTTGGTGATCGGAACTTTTATTGGTGTCCACGACTGATCTCCACTTTCTGGGCCTTCTTGCCAGATCCGAGGACGAGGTTCGCACGATCGAACAGGCGGTCCACGATATAGGTCTGGTCCTTCACGCGGTAGTTTGTCATTTCGCCCTTGCCGTCTTTGCCCACGACAAGCACCACCGGCGCTTCGCGGTGTTCCAGCTCAGCAGGCATCTGAATGTAGGTCTTTGCGCCGTCGTCGAACACACGCATGGGCCGGATGTGCTCATCGCCGCCGTGGATCGTGTAATCGAAGTTCACCTTCTCGACCGCAATCACCGCGGGCGGCACCTCGGCCGCGTGCTTCTCCTGCTTCGCGAGAGCCTCCTGCGCCGCCTGTTGCTGTTGCCATTTGCGGCTGTCATCGTCGGGATAAGCGAAAGCGACGCGGGCGACGTAGTCGTCCGGCTTTGAAATGAGCCGGAGATAGTACGCGCGGCGATCCGTGGTGATCAGAAGATTGGTGTCGAGACCAGGCGTTTGCGGTTTGAGAATGATTACCGCCGTGGCCTGATCTCCCGTGCCGTACATCGCGGGCGAGATATTCCAGCGGACCGAATCGCCGATGTGCGGCTCGCCGACGATCTTCTCACCCGCCTGCAACTCGATCATGCAGACCCGCAGCGGCGCACAAACGACTGTCGGCAGTCCAGCGCCAAAAGAGTACATCACGCGGCCATCGGGACCCGGC
>JBBSHP010000579.1:0-4070 GCA_038232555.1 Bryobacterales bacterium | reverse complement strand
GCAAGCTTTTCTTCCGACTGGCGCAACAGGCTGTGGCCGTCGATCCCGTGACCTATGACCTGATTGTTCACCCGAAACCAGCAACCAGCGCGAAAACCAGTTCCGCAGCGGTTACCTGAGTCAAGCGGATATCCAGCTTCTGTTATTGCTGCTGGCCGGCGTGGCGGCGAGCGCGCAAACCTTCCAAGTCAGTAAGCAATCCGAAGTGGTGGCCGATCTCGACCTACGTGCGCCCGGAATGGACTGGTCCCAAGAAGGTCACGAAGCGGCGCTCGTTAGCATTTCGGTCGACGGGAAAATACAGCAGAATGTCATGGTTTACGGAGGGGCGGTCCCGCACACTTATCCGGTGTTCCTGGGGTCGCTCGCTCCCGGAGAACACCGTCTCGCACTGCAAGGTTCGAATTTTGAGCAACTGGGTGCTCGCTTTCGCGAGGATGGTTCCGATGTTTTGGCGCAGGCGCCCATCCTGTACGCAAGGCCCAACACCATCGGCAAGTTTACGGATATCCCACTCATCACCTACTGCGAGCGGCTTCAGGAAGGCCGCTATCCGGTGCTGCAATATACAGTGATCTACTCCAATGAGGATGCCGGCACATCCACCCGCGCATTGATGGCGCGCTGGGGCCGGACCACCGATATTGAGTGGGTCTACAAAGCTTTCCTGAACGCCGACGGCACAGTTCATCATGCTACGATTCAGGCCGCCGAACACAAAGAGACTTTGTTCCGAGGCAAACGCGAGGGCACCCATCCTGTATTGATCACCGCCACGGGAAATAATAACGTCGCGGATGACGCGGTCTCGGAAGTTCGCTACCAGATCCCTCCGGTGCTTGCGGATTTGAACACACACTCCCGTGAACAGGTGATGGACGAGCATCCCTTCAGTTATTTGGTGATGGCGAAGGAGCTGGAGCGCGAGCACAAATTGCGGCCTTATGGAACCGTGGCTGACCAGAACGTCAGTGACCCGCGCAACTATCTCCACTTCGAGGCGAACTTGATCAATAAGAACTCGGCCTTAGGAGTGCTTGTCCGGCTGAGGAGTAATGGGCGTTGGTTCAGTGGCCACGTCGGCCGGGCCGATTACGCGGTCACACGCGATGGCTGGGTGCGCACCACAGTGGAGCTGCCTCCGGGGACCAAGGCCGATCAAATTGCCGAGATTGGTTTCGAGTGCCTGGTGGACGGGAAGAAAGTTGCGGGCACGTGCGAGGTCCTGGCGGTCAGCAAGTGCTTCTTTTTGGACGCTGCTTTCCAACCCGGGGCAAACGTCTGGTCCATGACCCAGGCGATTCGAGTGCCCACCGGGCAGATATGGACATCCACGTTAAAGTGATCCCGAAGAGTTCGAAGACCGAATTGGTGGGCCCCTTACCAGATGGCACTTGGAAGGAAAGGATCGCCGCCGCGCCTGAAAGGGCAAGGCCAATAAAAATTAAGAACCTGCGCTCCGCCGATTGCGTCATCGGAGGCTTCCGCTACGCCAGCCAGGGCCAAAGTGGTCGGGTCGCTGTTGCTCGGATTGTACGATGACCAGGGCCTGCTGAATCACGTCGATTTCACGTCCTCCTTCCAGGATTCGCAACGCCAGGAAATCACGGCCAAGCTGGAAAAACTGAAGAAAGCGCCGGGAAATCGATGTTGAGTTTTGGACGTGATGACCTCTTCGTAAAACCGCCGCTCCAGCCGGAGCGCCACGTTCCGCGCGAGCGAAGACTTCCCTGAGCCCGACGGCCCTTTCAACAGCAATGGGCGACCGGTAGTGAGCGCGATACTTACCTTTAACTCGATCTCCTCTGTGTAAAGGTAAACAAGTCCATCCCTCCGGTCGCCGCGCTTCAGTTTGCGCCTGCCCACCGCCTGATCGAGAATGGGCTGCGTTTTCTGAATGTCTAACCACTTCTTGTATGTCATGTCTTCGGGACTCCTGCACTCCGTCGCATTTCGTTCGAGAGCAGATATCCTCTTCTCTCGTCGTCATCGCCAAATGCGGGCCTGAGCCGGATGGCGCTCTTTAACTCCGCTTCCGGCGGCTCTTTCGGGCCCGATAAAATCCTCTCCGAGAGAGGTCTTCAGGGCAGCGGATATTTGGCTGGTGATCGAACCTTCCACATCCTCGCCGCTAGATGCTGCGATCGGGATGAACAGCCAGGGCGGATGTTGGCCACAGGCCACAGGCGCGGGCAATCAGCGCCTTGGTGGTGAACTCATGCATGCTGGCGTTCAGGGCCGCCGCGCGCCGGCCGGGCTGTCTGCCTGCCGCGACCAGAAGCAGCGCAGCCATCTCCGCATCGATCCACGAGACGCTCAGAATATCGACGAGTATACCCATCGATTCGCGCGGAATGGTGCTCGCGATCACCCGGAACGCTGCACTCACTCGAGTAGGGTTGGACTGGAGCAGCAGCATGGCCGCTTTGCCCTGTAGATCGCGGCTCGGGTTCCAGGGGCCAACGTCTTCCCCTAAAGCGGCGATAAGGCTCTCCAGCAGCGCCGGGCGGCGGATCGATTCGAGCTGGTTCGCGATCTCTCTTTCAGAAGCCGGCGCGGCGTTTTTGCCCCCAGCCTTTTCAAGGGGGTCAGCAGACGAATTAGCTCCTCCGAAAGAGCCTTGGGAGTGAGATCTTTCAACGCCTGCGTCTCGCTGAGGTTCAGAGGTGAAAACGTCTCCGATTTCCGTACATCGGATCCGCTAATCCCAAGATAGACAGGAAGCAGGACGAAATCTGGACTTAAGCTCTGCCGCCACGAGAGTATCGTTGCTTCCTTGAGTACCCAGGCAGATTTCAGAGCCTTCTCGGTAAGCAGAACGATGGCGTCATGGCAATGTCCCATCCAGGTGTGCAGGCGATTCCGCCAAGGCTCACCACCCTCCAGCCTGGTCTCATCGAGTAAGATGTCGAAGCCGGCGGCAAGCAACGATTTTTCAAGGCTTCTGAGCTGCTTGTGAGAACTTGGATCGCTCCTGGCGCTATGACTGATGAAGATGAGCGGGCGAAACTCAGTCGGCTTCGGGATGCGCAAGGCTATTAATTGTACGCCTCGGTGGACGCTGCGAAGAATCCGCTCCCAAACGTCTCGCACACCCTCGCGCACCTTCTGATCGCGAAGGAACTCCTCCGAGGGGACCCGGGCGGACCTGGCCGACAATGCCGTCAGGTAATGAGCCATTTCGTGATCGGGAACGCCACCGCCAGCTCGATACCCGATCAGAAGCAGAATCGCCAGCAACGCAACCAGCCCAGGGATGAGCAAAGCCTCGATGTGTCGAACCGGAAAGAACCAGAACAATGCCAACGTGGCGCTCAAGCTAAGCAACAAGCGAACAACACCGGGAACTCCGATCGCCACACCAGGCTTGCTGTATCACAAATGCCTCCACCAGCGTAGTCACGCCAAACAACAGGGTTTTTCGGAATCTCTGCCACTAGGAAGTCGGAGATCTCGCCTCTGGCAAGAAGCACCCGCGTGGCCAGCAGTACCAGCACGAACAGCAAGTACCCCCCCACCCAGCACTGCCTCCCCAGCGTGCTCCGTTCTGGATCTAGCCACCGGCTGTTCGGATTCTGCACATGCATAAAACCCAGAAAAGAAGCGGTGTTTGCGAACCCTGGAACAACGGAAGCTAACAATAAAAAGACACCGGGACGCTGTTGGGAAGGGGCGGCGCTTCAGGTAAGAAGCTCATTCTCTTCACAAACACGGGTGGTCCGCCCAACAGCCGCGCCTCAGTCACGTGCACGTAGGCGATGACAGGAGGGATAACGCAAATGCCATCCTGCGCATGTTCAAACTGATTAGTTTTCGCTTTCAATCCGGACCGCACATTAGTCCATCGCGGCGACGATGGCGACGGCCCCACCCAGCGAATGACCCGCCAGAACCACTCCATGGGAAGTAGCCGGTGCGACGAGGTTCAGCCATTGCAGAACTTCGGCTCGAACCTTGGTCCACCCCACCTGGAACCCCAGGTGTCTCGGCGGCGACCCCCAGTAGATGCAAAGGGAATCCATCACCCAATCCAATCTTTCCTCGGTTCCACGAAACACCTCGCAACGGCG
>JBBSHP010000578.1:0-4072 GCA_038232555.1 Bryobacterales bacterium | reverse complement strand
TTGATGAGCGCTGGGACTGCAACATTCACGACGCCGGGGCTTTCCGCTGGAAGCCATTCCATAACCGCTACCTTCAGCGGCGATTCGAACTTCGCGGCCAGTTACGGATCGCTTGCTTACATTGTGAAGTCACCATCCATGCAGTCCACTACAACGTTGAGCTCTGATAGCGAGCCGTCGGCTATCGGACAAACCGTGAAGTTTACCGCAACGGTAAGCTCGACTAACGGAACCCCTACGGGCACGGTCACGTTCTTTGACGGCAACACGCCCCTGGGAAACGCATTTCCATTGGTGGCGGGCCAGGCGCGTTTGTCCATATCCACGCTGGCTTTCGGCTCCCATCACATTATCGCGACCTATAGCGGAAACGGCACATTTCAGAGCAGCTATGGTTCAGTTACTCAGGATGTCCTGTACAGTACCCTTGCGACTCTCACGTCAGCGCCGAATCCATCCAAAGTGGGAAATACGGTCGTCTTCTCCTTGACGTTGACTTCGGCTGGGGGTATTCCGACCGGCAACATGACAATCAGCGAGGGCACCACTATCTACGGCGCAGCGCCATTGGTAAATGGAACGGCGAGCATAAGTACGTCGTCGATTTCCTTGGGCTCCCATCTAATCACGGCTACGTATGGTGGAGACTCGAGCCATTTTGGTGCGACCTCGAATTCGGTCAACCAAGTGGTAAACCAGTAAAGCGCCGATCGCACCCGAACCCAAGGGAAGCGGATTATAAGCCAACTCATAAGTCATTTGGGCGACCCGCTGCTTTCCGCAGCTCTTGGGTAGTCGCTGTCGGTCGGCGCTTCGTTGAAGCACATCATTGAACCTTACTGGGTCGCCGGAAGTCTCCGGCGTCTTCACTCATAAAGGCTTCCCCCAGAACAGCCTGCCCTGGTCCCCATATAATGTCCGTCGGGCCATCCAGCGGGCTGCATCCGGCGCGAAAAGGATGACAGGTAAAGCTTGGACGAGAGCGCGTCCACTGCTGCAACGCGAACGGCAGCGGCTGCGGTCCGAGCGGATCTGGTCCGTCCATGACGTGGAAATGAAGATGAGGCTGACTCGAATTGCCGGAGTTGCCGAGTTGCGCCAATATCTGGCCACGCTGCACCCACTCGCCTGGGCGCACACGGATGCTCCCAGGAATTAGGTGGGCATAGAAGGCGTACCGGCTATCACCAATCTGCTGCACGATGTGATTGCCCCCGATTGTTTGCACTGTGAGTGGAATGGCAGGCGGCTGGTTGGGTACGTTTTCCGGAACATCCTCGAGAATGCTGATGATCTTTCCATCCGCCGCGGCTACAACATTTTGTCTATAGGCGAAATAGCTCGCGTTACTGGACGAGTCCCCTTCGAAGGTGGCGCCGTTGCGCCCCAAGCGTACCCAATCCTCAGCGTACTTTTCCGTGATGGAAATGGCGCCGTCCAGGGCTATGATGGTGCGACGGTGAATCGAGTAGTTGGAAGGACCGTTGGGCGTCCACCAATTGTTGCCGCGCAATGGCGGACTTACCACCACTGGCTCAGCAGCACTGATTCGAGCTGGCACGCCTATGATGATCTGGGACGTACTTTTGTCGTTCTCTGCCTGCACTTGTATGCTCGTCTTCAAGAGAGTGGGCACTGGTGCCGCAGCCTCGAGATCCAGATTCAGAAAGAGTACGGCAGTTTGGGCCGGATCCAGCACTGGCGTTTGTGGCATAGTGTAGTTCCCCTTGATACTGCTGAACAGCCCCGCCAAGATGCTGCCGGTGAAGAAGCGGGGGGCAAACGACTGTTCACCGGCAAAGGGAGACACTTGCACTGACAGGATTGTGACGGTGGTTTGGGTGAGGTTGGTGACCTCCATCTCATATGTAATGTGGCGCATGCCGTTGCCTAAAAAAGAAACGAGGTCGTTGTACATGGGACGGATCGCGACTTTCAGCGGCAGTCCGGCTGGCGCTTGCGCCTGCGCGCGGGACCGCAGCGCAATCCCGCATGAGAAGGCCCCGATCATCCAAAAGATTGTCGATAAACATTTGATCCGAGTTTTCATAGGCATCCTAACTGGGCCGGCTAATTTATTCACGACTTGGTTAATGGAAGACTATACCGCGCCCGTGTGAAGGAAGTCGGCACCGTAGGTTGCCACTAATCTGGTGCGAGCCAGCTGGAAGAGGGCTGACTGACCTGGATCGTGCCTTGGCGTTCAATTCAAACTGGTAACGCTAACGCATCTCTGTCCTAGTATTACTTCGTTAAGTATTAAAAAACCCAGAAATTGAGCGTTATGTTTGGGCATGACCGATGCCCAACTGGATCGCTGTCGTAAGCGACTGGAGCAGTTCCTTGTGGATCTGCTGGAACCGATCGGACGCAGTGAGCGGCGGCATTGGGGTTCGGTGTATGTACGCGGGTTGCTGTTGGATGGCGAGCGAAAGTCGATAGAGCCCATGGCGAAACGACTGCCCGATGGTAATGAGCAGGCGATGCAGCAGTTCGTGGGACAGAGTCCCTGGGAATGGCAGCCGGTATGGGAGCGGCTGGCGCAGCGGATGGTTAAAGAGTTGGAGCCGGATGCGGTGTGGGTGATTGATGATACCGGCTTTCCGAAGCAAGGCGGACATTCGGTGGGTGTGGCGCGCCAGTATTCAGGGACGCTGGGTAAAACGGGGAACTGCCAGATTGCAGTCAGCTTGCATGAAGTGTGCGCAGAGGGAACTGCTGTTCTGAACTGGCGTTTGTATCTGCCTGAGAATTGGGCGAATGATCCGCAGAGGCGCGCTGAGGCCGGTATTCCAGAGGAAGTGAAGTTCCGAAAGAAATGGGAACTGGCTTTGGAAATGATCGACCAGGCGCGCAGTAACTGGGAGTTGCCGCTGCGGATCGTGGTGGCCGATGCCGGCTATGGAGAGGTGACGGCATTTCGGGAAGAGCTGGAGAATCGCAAGCTGCCCTACGCGGTGGGCGTGCAGTCCACCATGGGAGTGTGGATTCAGCCTCCGCAGCCCCGCAAGTTGAAGCCGAAGCAGGCTGGGCGCCCGCCCAGTGCGCTGCACTACGGCAAACAGCGACCAATCTCGACCAAAGAAGCTGCTCAGTTGGCTCGGGGCTGGAAGAAGATCCGGTGGCGGGAGGGCAGTAAAGGATGGCTGTCATCTCGCTTCTGGGCAGGGCGTGTGCAGGCTTCCCATGGATTTCATGAAGGCCGGGAGCCGGGCAAAGAAATCTGGCTGCTGGTGGAGTGGCCGGAAAAAGCCAGCGAACCTACCAAGTACTTCCTTTGTGATCTGCCTGCCAACTATAGTCTTCGTCGATTAGTTCAGGTTGCCAAAGCGCGATGGAAAATCGAGCAGGACTACCAACAGTTGAAGGAGGAACTCGGTCTGGATCACTATGAGGGCCGCAGTTGGAGCGGATGGCATCATCATGTGACCCTGGTCATGCTGGCACACAGTTTTCTGACGCTGGAAACGCTCCGCAATAAAAAAAACTTCTGGCTGGACCCTGCCGAGGACGCGGCGTGAGATTCAGCGGCTGCTTTGCACCTGGACGGGCTCATGCTGCTATTGCGGGCTTGTGCGAGCACCGTAGATACTTAACGAAGTAGTACTAGCAGGTTGCTGAAAAACCCCGCGAGCCATAAATAGCGCACGAAAACGAGATGTGAAACCATTGGCGACCTAATCAGCGAACGCTCAAATCGACTCTAATCGCTTGAAAAGTCCCGATCAAGTTGGGTCCGTTCCAGCGCCGACGTTATTTTTCAGCTTGTCTTAACACGGTCGTTTTCGCTACACCATCAAACTCTCGGGTTTTTGGCATCCGCCCAAACCGGCCAACACAGCAGCCGCGTGAATCGAGTTCTACAAAGCCGATTCACGCACAAGGGTTTATTCTCGAAGACGCTACTACTGGTGCAAAACGCGGAGAGCTTGCGCTTGATAGCAGGGGTAATGGCTCTTTGAACTCTATAGCCCCACTGGAAAGTTAACCTGGTCTAGTCCCATTCCGGGTTTTTGCCGCTTAACGAGCATCCAGAAACGCTTTCGCTAAAGGACTAAATCACAATCCGCTC